>NZ_LRPD01000009.1:0-172968 GCF_001605865.1 Acinetobacter sp. NRRL B-65365
ATGTCGATGAAAACAAAGAGGGGTGTCATAAGGTTAAATATATAGAGCTTAATTTTTATGTTTTTAAAAAAATATTTATTTATGATTACATTAATTTAGAAAATAATAGAGGTTGATATGTCAACAGTTGGTAATGTTGTAGATTCCGCGAAGAAAAACTTTGAAGTAAATAGCCAGGCAGAGGGTGGGGATTTATATGCTACAATCAGTGCAGTAAATAATCTTTGGTCGGAATTTAATAATTCAAGTAGCAATCCTAAAGAAACAATAAGATCATTTACTCTTCTAGTGCAAGATGTTTATAGTATTTTTGTCAAAAGTACTAATCATAATATTGTAAATAGTATTGTTAAAGTGGCTAATTTGTCGGATAGATTAATAATTAATGTAAATGATTTTAATGATATTACTAATCCCCTAAGCCAAAAGTACGATAGTGGTTATGTGAAAAAGTCTCTTGTTCTGGATATATTTGCAGATTCAACTGCAATATTTTCAGAGCTTAGTCAGTTTACTAAATTTAGCCCATTAGGCACAGTCGCAAATATTCTTTCAATGTACACAACTGCTATTAGTAATGCAATGAATACTAATCCAGATTGGAATGACAAACAAAAAATACATGAAAATGAAATAGATGACTTTATCTTAGATAGTGCGTCCTTAGTACTTACTAAATGGGCAGATTTAGTTGCACCTTTAGGTGATGTTTTACTGAATATACTACCAGATGGTTTAAATCCTTGGAAGGATAATCCAGTAGATCTTATGGGATCTGATGCAAATGATGTAATTGCTGAAAATATTAATAAAACATATACAATTTTTGCAAATGGAGGAAATGACAATATTACTGGTGGTCGTTTTAATGACTATATAGATGGTGGGTCAGGTAATGATCAATTATATGGAGGTGAAGGCAATGATACTTTAATTGGTGGTATTGGTTCTGATGATCTTATTGGAGGTTCAGGATTAGATAAACTTTATGGTGGGCAAGGTTCAGATAATCTCTATGGTGGTGATGGAGATGATCATCTGTATTTAGCTGGAGAAAAATTTAATGAAATCTCTGCTGATAAAAACACTAATAAAGGTATTGGTGGGGCAGGTAGTGATTATATTGTTGGAACGGATGGAACAGACTATATTTATACAGCTGAAGAACAAAATGCCGCTGTAGATGTTGGGGCAATAAACTACGCTTATGGTCACGGAGGAAGAGATTATATATTTGGTGGAGCTGGGAAAGATTATCTCTATGGGGGGGATGAAAAAGATATTATCCATGGTGGAGAAGACAATGATGTAATAAGCGGAGATGCTGGTGATGATATTTTGTATGGAGAGGAAGGAAATGATTATTTATACGGTGGAAGTATAACAGATAATGACAAATTGTATGGAGGCGCTGGTCAGGATACATTACGTGGTGCTGGTAGATTAGAAGGCGGAACTGATTTTGATATATACAATTCTTATGGAAAAGTAGTTATTAATGATGAAGATGGGCTGGGCATATTAAAATATCATGAGAAAAATTTGCTTGGCGCAAATATGACTTATAAGTCCGAGAACTTAACACCACCACCCACTTTGGATTTCAGTAAAAGTGGCTATGATATTAACGATAAATCTACGGGACGTCTTGTTGAAATTACCAGAACAGAAACTTGGGTTAGATATATTGTTACGGGGGATATTAATTTTAAATATGGTAACTTAACTACAGAGACCTTAGATACAAGAAGTAAAGATGATAGTGACTTGGGTATAAAATTCTATGTCACAGTGTATAAAGATACACCACCCCCGCCACCACCATTTCATCCACCTCACAATCCACCAACCCGATCAGATCCGCTTGTTCTAGATTTAAATCATGATAGTCAAATTAATACAGTTGGTTTGGGAGCAGATGTTTATTTTGATCTGGATGGAAATAATTTTGCGGAGAAAACCTCATGGGTTGCACCACAGGATGGGTTTGTGGTGCTGGACTTAAATAATAATGGAAAAGTTGATAATGGAGGGGAATTATTTGGTACGGACACTCTATTAGCTAATGGTAATAAAGCAGCAGATGGTTTTCAGGCATTAGCACAATATGATGGTAATCTGGATAAAATTATTAATGATCAAGATCAAATTTATCAACAATTAAAAATTTGGAAAGATATAAATCAGGATGGTATTTCACAGGAAGATGAGTTATTTACATTATCTGATTTAGGAATTACTTCAATTTCAGTAAATCAACAGGTAATAGATATAAAAGATGAAAATAATGTCATACATACCAATCAAGCCACATTTACCCAGCAAGTTATAGAAAATGGGGTATTAACCAATAAAATAGGAAAGGCAGAAACCCTATTATTTGAAGTTAGCACATCAAATACTGTATGGCAGGGAACAGTTGGTGAAGAGAGTGGATTAAGTTCAGAAATTTTAGCTTTACCTGACTTTCCTGGATATGGTTCAGTACCATCATTACATGTTGTAATGGCAAATGATACAACAGGCGTCCTCAAAGGCTTAGTTAGTCAATTCGCTTCTACGCCTATAGAAGATCAATTGGAACTAACTCAACAAATTCTACTATATTGGACGAATAATCAGCATATCTCTGCCTCTGAAACCACCTATTTCACAGAAGGAATGAGTAAACAGCAATTTGAAATACTGAAAGCCCTTTGGGGTAAAGAGGCAGAATGGAGTGGTTGGCCACCGCATCATTCAGCAGCCAGAGAGCTGGAAGGGTTTTATCAAAAAGTGCTTGCCAGTGCTTATAGCCAGTTGTTAATTCAAACAACAAAAAAGGATTGGATTGATTTAGTCGTTTTCACAGAAGAAAGACACTATACAGCAAATGATCCTTTTCCTCCGAAAAGTAATGGTGAGTCTAGCCAGAAAAATACATCAATCCCACAGATAAGTGCAACGACTTATAATAGCCAAAAACCTGATGAAATCTATGTTAATCCTTTTGATCTTCGTTCTGCAAAAGTAGATTGGAAGCTTGTGACTACAATTTGGCATGGAGATTTTCAATTAGCAATTGAAAGTCTTACAGCATTATTTTTGCAAAATAATCAATTAGGAAAAATTGAGATTGAACAATTCCATTTAATTGTAAGAGGTTTAGATCCAGATTATGATGTTTTATATAAAGAGTTGCTTGGACAATTCTCTTTAAAAGCACAAGAGATCTCCGATGAAAATTTAAGAGACCTATTATTAGAATCAGTCTATGCCTTAGATGATTTCCTAAGCGGTACAGAGCAAAATGACGTGATTAAGACCTTCGGCGGTAATGATAGTGTTGCAGCTTTAGGCGGGGATGATGTCATTTATGGTGGTAAAGGCGATGACGTTATCTATGGCGGTGCTGGGAATGATCTTTTAGATGGTGGAGCCGATAATGATAAAATTTATGGAGATATCGGTGCTGATAAATTAGTTGGTGGTGCAGGAAATGACTATCTGGATGGCGGTGCTGGTAACGATACCTATATTTTTAGTTTAGGTGATGGTCAGGATACGATTCAAAGTTCTGAAGACAATCCCAATAAACTAGATCGAATCGTTTTCAATGATGGAATTGAGGTAGCGGGTGTTAGCCTTAAACGTCAGGGCAATGACTTGATTATTAAATATTCTGAAAATGATCAGATTACGGTTAAAAATTATTTTGATAGCAATGGGGCCACAGCATCTCGTATAGACCAAATTGTATTTGCAGATGGAACAGTTTGGGATGTGGGCTATATCAAACAGCAAGTGCTGGTTCCTACAGAATCGAATGACACCATTCAGGGTTATAACAGTGCAGACCAATTAAGTGGTCTCGCAGGAAATGACAGTTTGTTTGGTAATGCAGGTAACGATACCTTGATTGGTGGTGCAGGAAATGACTATCTAGATGGCGGTGCTGGTAACGATACCTATATTTTTAGTCTAGGTGATGGTCAAGATACGATTCAAAGTTATGAAAACAATGCCAATAAACTGGACCGTATTGTTTTCAATGATGGAATTGAGGTTGCGGGTGTCAGTCTTAAGCGTCAGGGTGATGACCTGATTGTTAAATATTCTGAAAATGATCAGATTACAGTTAAGAATTATTTTGATAGCAATGGGGCCGCAGCGTCTCGTATAGACCAAATTGTATTTGCAGATGGAACAGTTTGGGATGTGGGCTATATCAAACAGCAAGTGCTAGTTCCTACAGAATCGAATGACACTATTCAGGGTTATAACAGTGCAGACCAATTAAGTGGTCTGGCTGGAAATGATAGTCTGTTTGGTAATGCTGGAAATGATACTTTGATTGGTGGTACTGGTAATGATTATCTAAATGGCGCGACTGGAAATGATACCTATATTTTTAGTTTAGGTGATGGTCAGGATGTTATTGAAAGTTATGAATATAATATAAATAAATTAGATCGTATTATTTTCAGAGAGGGAATAGTTGTTCCTGATGTCAACCTCAAACGTCAGGGCAATGACCTGATTATTAAATATTCTGAAAATGATCAGATTACGGTTAAGAACTATTTTGATAGCAATGGCGCAACAGCATATCGTATTGATCAGATTGTCTTTGCCGATGAGACAGTTTGGGATGTAGAAACAATAAAGATAAAAGTACTTGCAGCTACAGAAAGTAATGATGTAATCAATGGTTATGATAGTTCTGATCAGCTTAATGGTTTAGCCGGAAATGACATCCTGTATGGTAATGCAGGAAATGATACTTTAATAGGTGGGACTGGCAATGATCATCTAGAAGGTGGTACAGGAAATGATACCTATATTTTTGCTCCAAATTTTGGTCATGACATTATCAGCAACTATGACTCAGCTCATAACCGCCAGGATATTATCCAGTTCACAGATGGTTTCACCCAAAGTGATTTCACATTCCGACGCAATAATGATGATTTAGTAATTCGTAGTTTAAATGGCGAAAACAGCGTTACTGTACAGAACTATTTCCAGTTAGATGCTTTAGGTTATTACCGAATTGATAAAATTCATTTCACAGACAATACAACACTTGATGTTGAAACAGTTAAAGCTTTGGTTCTGTTGGGAACAGCGGAATCTGATATTTTAAGAGCCTATACCATAGGTAATACCCTATCAGGTGAGGATGGTGATGATCGGATTCATGGAAATACCGGCCTGGATCAGCTTTATGGTGGAAGTGGTTTAGATAAACTTTATGGTGGAGATGGGAATGACTTCTTGAATGGCGGTACTGATAGTGACTACTTAGATGGTGGCTTAGGAAATGATACCTATATTTTCGCGCGTAACTTCGGTCACGATACTATTTATAACTATGATTCAGCGAAAAATCGCCAGGATATTATTCAGTTCACAGATGGTTTAACCCAAAGTGATTTCACATTCCGACGCAATAATGATGATTTAGTAATTCGTAGTTTAAATGGCGAAAACAGTATTACTGTACAGAACTATTTCGATTCTGATGGATTAGGGAATTACAGAATCGATCAGATCCAATTTTCTGACAACACTAGATTAGATATTGAAACTATTAAGTCACTAGTTCTTTTGGGTACAGCAGAAGCTGATACTTTAACAGCCTATGTTACAGGCGGCTCAATATCAGGTGAAGCTGGTGATGATGTCATTTACGGTAATAGCGGATCGGATCAGCTTTATGGTGGCGAAGGAATAGACAAACTCTATGGTGAGGAAGGTGATGACCGATTAGATGGAGGAACTGGTGATGATCAACTTTATGGGGATCGTGGACATGATATTTTAATCGGTGGAAGTGGGAATGATCAACTTTACGGAGGTCAAGGTAATGATATCCTGAGTGGTGGAACTGGACAGGATACTTTAGTTGGAGATATAGGAGATGATACTTATATCTTTGAGCGTAGTTTTGGCCATGACACTATTTATAACTATGATTCAGCGCAAAATCGCCAGGATATTATTCAGTTCACAGATGGTTTCACCCAAAGTGATTTCACATTCCGACGCAATAATGATGATTTAGTAATTCGTAGTTTAAATGGTGAAAACAGCGTTACTGTACAGAACTATTTCCAGTCAGATGCTTTAGGTTATTACCGAATTGATAAAATTCATTTCTCAGACAATACAACACTTGATGTTGAAGCAGTTAAAGCTTTGGTTCTTTTGGGAACAGCGGAAGCTGATATTTTAAAAGCCTATGCGACAGGCAGCACGATTTCAGGTGAAGCTGGCGATGATGTTATCTACGGTAATGTCGGATCAGACCAAATCTATGGTGGTGAAGGGCTAGATCATCTCTATGGGGGGGATGGCGATGACCACTTGGATGGTGGTGCTGAAGATGACCAACTCTATGCTGGCAATGGCAATGATGTCCTTGTCGGTGGTTCTGGTAACGATCTGTTAGATGCCGGTGAGGGTGCGGATCAGCTTTATGGCGGGACTGGCAATGATGTTCTAAATGGTGGAGAAGGCAATGACCTTCTGGATGGAGGCGATGGTTCCGACCAATTGAATGGTGGTACTGGAGATGACATTCTAGTTGGTGGTACAGGTGGTGATGTACTGATTGGTGGACAAGGAAATGATATTTATCGCTTTGATTTGGGCTGGGGGCAGGATACTCTCCAGTACGAATCCAAAAATCAAACCGATATTGATACGATTGAGTTTATTGATATCAATCCAGGTGACCTAATTGTTAGAAAAGTTGGTCAGGATATGGTGATTGTCCACCGCACTACAGGTGATCAACTCATTGTAGCATCACAATTTAGTGACTACGTTTCAAATAAACCAATCAATAAAGTTCGCTTTGATGATCAAACAGAATGGGATGAGGCTGCACTCAATATTCAGGCAGTTAAGGGAACTGAATTAGACGATATTATTGAGGGAACATCTGATCATGATGTGATTCATGCAGGTGCAGGTGATGACTTTATCTCTGGTCACCCAGTGTATGCCGAAACACCAGAAGCCCAGTATTACGTTTATGGTGGTGAGGGTAATGATAAAATCTATGCTACAGGCTATCTCGATGGTGGTACAGGTGATGATGAAATTGAAGGCACTGGGCATCTACTGGGTGGTGAAGGCAATGACATCCTGAGCGGACAAGGTGTATTGGAAGGTCAGTCAGGGAATGATATTTTAACTGGACAGGGTAAATTGTACGGCGGAGATGGGCAGGATCAGCTAACACTAACAGGTTTGGTAAATGATGAACTTGGCTTACTTTCAGGTGGTGCTGGTGATGATGTCTTAACTATAGATGTCAATCAAATGGATTTTGTGAATGAATATAACCAAGATCAATTTTATCAAGATGCGGACGGCTACCATCGAATTCAAGACACGGAATTAACTGAAGCACAACGAGCTATATATGTAGACGGTGGTCAAGGTAACGATACTATTTATGGCTCATTTGGTGATGAAGTTTATCTGTTCAATCTAGGTGATGGACAAGATACGATTATTGAACGTCCAGCAGGTCAAAACTATACCAATGTCGCCGTCTCATTTGATGTATTACGCTTTGGTCAAAATATCCTAAGCACTGACATTAGCTTACATCGCTATGGCACTGATCTTGTTATCAAGCATAGCAATCAAACGGATCAAATCACCATCCAAAACTACTTTGTGGGTGGACATCATAAGATTAATGAAATTCAGTTTGCTGACTCAACCACTTGGGACAATAGCTATATTGAAAACCATGTCACTTATCATGGTACAACCAATAGTGATGAGGTTTGGGGTTATCGTGATACCCATGAAACCTTTGAAATGGGAGATGGTGATGACAAGGTTTATTCAGGTGTAGGCAATGACGTCATCTATGGTCAAACGGGTAGTGATACCTTATGGGGACAAGCTGGTAATGACACCTTATATGGTGGTACGGGGGCGGATTATCTAGAAGGTAATGAGGGTGATGATATTCTGCAGGGCGATCAGGGTAATGACATTCTCTATGGCGGAGATGGAAATGACATCTTGTATGGTGGTGATGGCGATGACACCCTCCGAGGAGGGGGAGGTCATGATATCCTCAATGGTGGTACAGGCAATGATAAATATTTCTATTACCTTACGGATGGTCAAGAAACCATTGATCAAACAGGTGGTGGAACAGATGTGCTTTGGTTAATGGATCAGGGAATTACCGAAGATCGAATTAAATTCAGCAAAGAAAATAACGATCTGATAGTCACGATTGATAACAATGCCAATCACTCAATCCGAGTCAAGGATCATTTCCTTGGTGGTGAAAAAGCAATTAGCAGTGTACAGCCGAATGGTGGCTATGCCATTACAGCGGCTCAAATTGCAGTCAAGGTCAATGCTTCTTCTGGAGGCTCATCCGATCCAGCTGGTGATACTATTTATCAATATACCTCTGGTGCAATGACGATTACGGAACAATCGGGTAATGATACCGTTCTATTTAAGAATGGTATTACTTTTAGCCAGGTGGGTAATTATCTGACTAAATCAGGTGATGACCTGATCCTGAAAGTGAATGGTAGCAATACCAATAAAGTCACAATCAAGAATTTCTTCAAGGCTGGTCAGTATCTGGTTGAAACCTTGCAGTTTGAAACAGGTGGACAACTGACTGCTGAACAAATCTTTGGTGCATTCGGTCTGACCATTCCATCAGAAACAACCCCAACACCACCAAATCCTGTGGGAGATACCACCTACACCTATAGCTCAGGTGAACTGACCATTACTGAACAGTCGGGCAATGACAAGGTGATCTTCAAAAATGGCATTACTTTTAATCAGGTCGGTAATTATTTGAATAAGTCAGGTGATGATCTCGTCCTCAAAATTAATGGCAGTAATACCAATAAAGTAACAGTGAAAAACTTCTTCCTGGCTGGTAATTATTTGGTTGAGAATTTTGAAATTGAAACAGGTGGTGCATTAAGTGCAGCACAAATCTTTAGTGCGTTTGGTCTAACGTTGCCATCTACAGATGGAGGAAATCAGGGTTCCAGTGAGGTTGCAGGTGACACTGTCTATAATTACACCACAGGTGCTTTAACCATTACAGAACATTCAGGCAATGATAAGGTCATCTTTAAAAATGGTATTACCTTTAATCAGGTGGGAAGTTATTTGACCAAATCAGGCGATGACCTGATTCTGAAAGTGAATGGTAGCAACACCAATAAGGTTACAGTCAAGAACTTCTTCCTGGCTGGTCAGTATCTTGTCGAAACATTCCAGTTTGAAACTGGCGGGCAAATTAGCGCTGAGCAGATTTTTGGGGCATTCGGCATCACCATGCCACAGCAAAGTGCGCCAGCAAACACACCACCTGAAAATACGGATTTAGATGCCTTTAACACCACCTATAACTATAGTTCAGGTGCCATGGTCATTGATGAAAAGTTGGGTACAGATCAGGTGGTTTTTGGCAATGGAATTACCTTTAGCCAGGTGGGTAACTATTTAACTAAATCGGGTGATGACCTGATCCTTAAGGTGAATGGCAGCAATAGCAATAAGGTTACAGTAAAAGACTTCTTCCTTGGTGGTGCACATGAGGTCGAATCTTTCAATTTCGAAACAGGTGGCAGTATTTCCTCACAGCAGATTTATCAAGTGTTTGGTGTGGAGCGTCCTGTCAATGCTGAGGACGAAGTTACCAGTATTGTAATGGGGGATTCAGGTGACAATGTCTTGAGTAGTGATGCGGCGGTGAGTGAATTATTCATCTTAAATGAGGGCAATGATATTCTTGAATTGTTGCTAAATGCTTCAGGTGAAACCGCTGTGGATTATGTAAGTGATTTTAATGTGGCAGAAGATCAGATTGATTTGTCTCAAATATTAGATAGTCAAGCAACTAACACCAATCTTTCTGACTATATCGAGATTATTTATGATGCTAGTGCAAAAACTAATACATTGAGTGTCCGTAATCCGCCAGCTGAAATTTCGAAAGATCTTCTAATATTTACTAACCAAGCTGAGTCATTGTCGATAGCAGATTTAACGCTGAATCAGGCAATTATTTATTAATATTTAAACAGTTGTAGGGTAGTTAGCTGCCTTACAACTATTGGTTTACATAATAATTATGAACTTAATTTAAAGAAAGGAACTCATCTACACTATTTTTTTCAAGGTAAATTCTTTTATATCTACCATTTGAGTTTACTTTGGGGAACATCAGCCTGCCCAAAGCAACTATGCTCAGTTCTACAATAAAGACTTAATTTTATGAGATGAAATCATTTTGCAGGAGCTAAGTAGCTCAGCCCAGCAGATTGATACATATCAAGGCAGAGGAGAGGATTAAAAACGTAAGCTAATGTATATCAAAACAAGAATATGACAATGCTAGTTTTAAAATACGATTGATATTGTTGAGGAGCTCAATATGGATGAGACAAGATCAGAGCAATAATCAGCATCGGGATATTGGGTCAAGATTGGGTAAATTTGAATTTCATGAAAATAAAAAACAAATAAAACAGTAGGTTATTGATCAAGTTTAACTGACGCCATCTCCACCAAAATTCTCTATAAATCAGCCACTTATTCTAAGTGGCTTTTTTATTGGATGGGATTTTGATAGGTGCATCAAGTTAGCTAGTCGTGAATAGGGGAGTTTTTGCTTCCTATTTTTCAATTGAATTATTTTTGACAAAAATAAATAATCATTCAATCAGATATAAAGGAAAATCAAAGTACAACATATGTTTCATCCCATGATCGAACAGAGCAAATCAAAAGAGTTTTAACCGTAGATGGTAGATCATGTTGCATGGCAGGATTATGGCAATCTGTACTCAAATCTTAGTGAATTAATAAAAAAACAAATATAATTTTCTATCTGATATGAGAAAAAATCATAGGTTTAATACTTTTTCTCACTTTTTATTAATTTATATTTATGACACTTTATTAACAATAAATAGCTTAATCGTAAATTGGGCTAGATGTACTTGCGCTGAGGAAGCATTTCAAAAAATTAAATAATTCTAGGAAATATGTGGTTTTTACTACGTTGAAGATGTAACGGACAAACTAGGAGTGTCCATGAAGATTAGGCCATTACCACCAATGAACAGCTTAATTGTATTCGAGGCAGCTGCACGCCACCTCAGTTTTACAAAAGCTGCAGATGAATTAAATGTTACTCAAGGAGCAATTAGTCGCCAAATCAGACACCTTGAAGAGTATTTAGGTAAAGAGTTATTTATTCGTGCAAATCGTAATATTTCACTAACGCCTACAGGTCTACAGTATTATCAGACGATTTATAGTGCGTTGCTGGACGTGTCTCAAGCTACAGCTGAGATAAAAAAATGGCAAGGTGAGCATCAGGTTACGGTTGTCACAACCAATGCAATGGCTGCACTCTGGCTTTTACCTAAAGTAGCTACTTTTCAGCAGAATGAGGGAGTTGATTTAAGAATTTTAACCACTGAAAATATTCTTGATTTGCATAAAATGGATTGTGATTTAGCATTATTTTATAGCAAGGCACCTCCCGCAAATATGAAGGTAACTCCATTATTTCCTGAAGAAGTATTTCCTGTGTGTAGTCCTCATTATTTGGCACAATTCCAAGGAGAGATTACGCCTGACAAGATTTTTGGCAAAAGCCTACTTTCTTTAGATGAATCACAAAAAGATTGGATTAACTGGGCAGAATGGTTTGCTTTAGTGGGTTATCCAATGTTTAAACCCAAAAATAGAGTGAATATAAATAATTATCCTTTATTAATCCAAGCCGCTATAAATGGTCAAGGTATAGCTCTAGCCTGGGGATCTTTAGTAGATGATTACTTGAAGAGTGGAGCTTTAGTTCGCCCTGTAGAAACTGTACTTCGCACTCAGGCAAATTTTTGTATGTTAGAGCCAACAGACAGAGGTGTGATTCCTTCAAGTGTAAAACAGTTCCGTAATTGGTTACTAGAGCAATTACCAGGTCAAGTCGGGCAGAAAGGTTTAGGGTGATTATTAGTGTTGGAAATTTAAAAATGGGGGATCTTTTTAAGATTCCCCATTTTTTTCACCAAAATTTATTTTTCTATAATAAGTTCTGTTTTAACTTCTACTAATTTCTCTGGCTCTTTACAAAAGTCAGGACGAACATGTGTTGGTAACATTTCCCAAGCCTGAGGCTCTCTTCTTAATGTTTTAATTAAGGAAATAGCCATGATAATAAGTAAGATAGCAATGGGAAATCCAGCAATGATAGAAGCCGTTTGTATTGCTTTTAGCCCACCAGCAATAATTAATCCTCCGCCAATTAATGGAATAATGATGCTCCAAATTAAACGAATACTGATCGATGGATTGGTAGAACCGTTTGCATCAAGGAAGCAAAGTACTAATGTTCCTGAATTGACTAATGTAATGATATGAATTGCAAGCAGAAGACATAACAATGCACTTAAGAACACTTGAGTATCTTTATCGGGAGAGAGATGATCAAAGAAAACAAATACAGCACGAGTAGGATCTTCTTTTGTTGCTTCGGAAATTGAAACTTGGTGAGGAGTAGTTTTTTCAATATTAGCTATATTTGAATGATTGTTTATAACTAATTCATGGGTTGATTTTGCATTTTGAGCATCTTTTTCAATTTTAAGAGCAGCCCCACCAAAGGCAGCAATCCAGATAAATGTTAATAATGTTGGAGCAACTAAAGTTCCACAAATTAACTCTCGTATAGTACGACCTCTAGAGATACGAGCAATAAACATTCCTACAAATGGTGCCCAAGTCATCCACCAAGGCCAGTAATAAGCAGTCCACCAATTTTGCCAACCTGAATCTTTTTGAGCATCACTCCATAAGCTCATACCTACGATATTTTGTAAATAATCACCTAAACCCTCAAAGAAAGTATTAAAGATATAGCGCGTAGCACCAATAAAAATAAGCATGAATACGAGGAAATAAGAAATAATCATATTTCCCTCCGCAATGACTTTAAATCCTTTACTAATTGCTGACATTAAAGAAATGGTAGCAATTGTACAAAGCAAGACAACCATTACTAATTGAATTTTTAAATCGATACTGACGCCAAAGGCATGATTCAAACCTGTATTAAGCTCTAGGATACCCATACTTAGAGATTGAGAAACTCCAAATGCCGTAATTACAATAGTTAAAATATCTACTGTATGCCCAATAGGACCATATATACGGTTCCCTATTAATGGGTATAAGATTGAACGCATTGCAAAAGGTAAATCTTTACGATAAGCGAAATAACCTAGAGCAACCGCTGCCAGACAGAAAAGCGCCCAAGGATGAAGTCCCCAATGGAAAAAGGTTAATTGCATTGCCATACTAGCTGCTTCATCTGTATACCCTTGAGTAAACGGATTACTTGCATAATGAGTAATTGGCTCTGCTACAGACCAAAATAATAATCCAACTCCCATCCCACATGAAAAAAGCATAGAAATCCATGCAATATTACTATATTCAGGCTTCTCATCATCTTTACCTAAACGTATATGACCATAACGGCTCATACATAAATAAACTAAAAAAGCTAACAATGACGTTGCTAATAATAATAAAAACCACTTGGCATTTTGCAATAACGCTGTAGAGATAAGCTGGAAATATTCACCAGCTTGTTTTTCTCTAAAGATACAAAAACTAATAAAAACAAATAGTAATAATTTTGCGCCGATTGAAACGGTAGGATTTAGTCCTGACAGGAATCCTGATGTAGTATTACGCATAACTCCTCCTTGGATGCGCTCAGAAACGAACTGCCTGTTCGTCGCTGTAAATGCGAATAATAAAAGAGTAGTGATGTGTGCCTAGAAAGCTCAACTGATTTATTCTCACTAATCAGTGAGTTTTTATCATGCACAACTATTTTTTATAAAAGTTCTAATCGCCTAAAAGTCATATTTATCTAGCATGATAAAAACTCATAGATACCTAGCTAAAAAGTAGTTTGTCACTTTTCATCACGTTTTACACAATCTTTATTAAGCAGCACTGGGTGCTAACGAATAGTTAATGCCAACGCAGGGAGCACTGCGTTATTCAAAATAAATGGAGATTGCCAGATGAATAGTCGAGTAAGCCAGCAACTAATTACAGTTCAGCAAGTAGACAATGTTTTAAATCCAATTACTGAATCAAATGGTATGCCTAATTTAGCATATACCAGTAACGAATATTTTAATTTTGAACGAGACAATATTTTAAGTAAAACTTGGGTTTGTGTAGGTTTTGCTTCTGATTTACCTAAAAAGAGCTATGTGAAACCTGTTAATTTCATGGGTATGCCTCTTGTAATGATGCGTAATCGGGAAGGGGAAATTCAAGTTTTCCATAACGTTTGTAGCCATCGTGGTATGATTTTGGTGCAACAAGAAGGCACGATTGAAGGTGTAATTCGTTGCCAATACCATTCTTGGAGTTACGACTTAAACGGTAACTTAAAAGGTACTCCACATGTTGGTGGCATTAACCAGCATAAAGATGAACGCTTTAAATGTGAAAAACATGGTTTAAAAGCACTCCGTTCTGCGATCTGGATGGATATGGTCTTCGTAAATATTTCTGGTGATGCACCAGCTTTCGAAGATCATATTGCGCCATTAGTGGAGCGTTGGAAGCCTTTCCTCGGTGAAAACGGTTTAGAGCTTATTCGCAGTAGCAAAATAGGCTCAACTTTTGAGTTACCTGTAAAAAGTAACTGGAAACTTACAGTTGAAAATTACTGCGAAGCTTATCACTTACCTTGGGTACACCCAGCGCTAAATACCTATTCAAAACTTGAAGATCATTACAACATTATGTTCGAAGATCGCTTCGCTGGTCAGGGTAGTTATAAATATAACTTGTCAGCTACAGCGGGCACACATTTGCCAAAATTCCCAAGCTGGCCAGAAGACCAATTGCGTCATGCGGAATATGTCGCTGTTTTCCCGAACGTATTATTAGGAATTCAAGCTGATCATGCATTTGCAATGATGATTGACCCAATTGCTCCAGAGCAAACCATTGAAAAATTACGTTTGTATTACGTGAGTGATGAATCATTAGATCCTAAATATGATGCATGTCGTGAAGCAACTCTAGAATCATGGAAAGTTGTATTTGCTGAAGATGTATTTGCGGTTGAAACCATGCAAAAAGGCCGTCATTCACCTGGTTTTGGCGGAGGCGTTTTCTCTCCTGAAATGGATTTGCCAACACACTTCTTCCAAAAATGGTTAGCAAGCCAAGCTAAAAAAGCATTGGAGGCTTAATATGCAACATTACCTCAACTATGTTGATGGCCAATGGCGAGATGCTTCTCGCCAATTGGAAATTATCAACCCAGCAACAGATACAGTTTTTGCAACAGTAGCTCGTGCAAGTATTGAAGATGCTGATGCTGCAATGGCTGCAGCTAGACGTTGTGTGAATAGTGGTGCATTAACTGATGTACGCCCTGCACAACGTACAACTTGGATGTTAAAAGCAGCAGAAGCGATTCGTGAAATTGCTGACGAAGGCGCATTACTTCTTTGCCGTGAAAACGGTAAAAATGTTGATACGGCACGTGAAGAATTCGATGAAGCAGCGCGCTATTTCGAATACTACGCGGGTATGGCAGATAAAATTGAAGGAATCTCAGTACCTCTAGGTAAAGATTATGTAGATTTCACTTCATATATTCCAATGGGTGTATCGGTTCAAATCGTACCGTGGAACTTCCCTGTATCAATTTGCGCTCGCTCGCTTGCACCTGCTTTAGCAGCTGGCAATGCGGTCGTAATTAAGTCACCTGAAGTTTCTCCTTTAGGAATGGTTTTACTCATTAAAGCAATTGAGAAAGCTGGTTTTCCACAAGGTGCAGTAAATTTACTGTGTGGTAAAGGGTCAGAAGTTGGAACCCATCTGGTTAAACACCAAGATACGAACCAGATTGTATTTACTGGCTCTGTACCAACAGGCCAACGCATTTTGAAAGATGCGGCTGAACGCGCGACACCTTCTGTAATGGAGTTAGGTGGTAAGTCTGCTGCAATCGCTTTTGCAGATGTTGATTTAGAGCAGTTACTACGTAGCGTTAAAGTTGGAATTTTTTATAACTCAGGGCAAGTCTGCTCAGCAATGTCTCGGTTATTAGTACATCGTAGTCGTTATGAAGAAGTTAAGGCTGCTGTCGTTAATCTGGCAGAAAGCCTGACGGTGGGTATTGGCGAAAATAATGCGGAACTTACACCTGTTGTCTCTAAAGATCAGCAGCAACAAATTCTTGCCATGATTGATAAAGCGCGTGAAGAAGGTGCAAAAGTTCTAACGGGCGGTAAAGCAGCAGATCTAGAAGGTTACTTCGTCCTGCCAACGATTATTGAAGCAAAAGATGGCATGTCGATTGCTCAAGAAGAAGTTTTTGGTCCTGTCATGGTGATCATGCCTTTTGATGATGAAGACCAAGCAGTTGCAATCGCAAATGGTACGGACTTTGGCCTTGTAGCTGGTGTATTTGGTGAAAATCTGAATCAGACACTTCGAGTAGCAAATCGTCTTATTGCAGGCCAAGTATTTGTTAATGAATGGTTTGCTGGCGGAATCGAAACACCATTTGGTGGTGTGGGCTTATCTGGTTTTGGTCGCGAAAAAGGGCAGGAAGCCATCTACAGTTATGTTCAAACTCGCAATATCGGTATTCGTTTGAAGCATAGCGTGTAATTTGTAAGAAATAAGGAAATAGACAAGATGAGAAAGTGGTTATGTATTGTCTGTGGCTGGATCTATGATGAAGCTAAAGGCTGGCCTGATGATGGGATAGCACCAGGAACGAAATGGGAAGATATCCCTGATGACTGGATGTGTCCAGAGTGTCAAGTGGGTAAAGCTGATTTTGAAATGCTCGATATCACAGATGTTGAAGAGGACGAAATTCCTCAAGTGGCAGCAGCTGCAGTGATTGAACCCGTTGTGATTATTGGTAGCGGCCATGCCGGCTATCAAGTGGCTTCAACTTTACGTGCACAATCTCCAGACTTGTCTATTACTGTATTTACTGCCGATGATGGTGCCTTATATAGCAAACCGTCTTTATCTAATGCTTTAGCATTAGGTAAAGACGGTGAAAGTTTAGTCCGTGAGACCGCTCTTAGTTGGGAACAACGCTTAAATATTCGTGTTTATCCACATACAAAAGTGACTCATATTGATCGGGCTAATAAAAAGCTTCAAACCACAATTGGTGATTATCCTTACGGTAGACTTGTACTGGCTACAGGCGCAACGCCAGTTATCATTCCTATTGATGGTGATTCTACGGCAACATTAAGCGTAAATGATCTAGCGGATTATCGCCGTTTCCGTCAGCAATTATCAGATAAACAACACGTCACAATTCTTGGGGATGGTCTCATTGGTTGTGAGTTCGCTAATGATTTAGCTGCACATGGCGTCAAAGTTACAGTTGTTGGGCTAGGTAAATGGGCGATGGAACGTCTTATTCCAGAACCTTTAGGACATGCTCTACAAAATGCGCTAAGTGAGTTAGGCGTAGAGTGGAAATTACAAAATAGTATCCGTTCTATTCAATCTGCAGATGGGCGTTACCAATTAACTCTCCAAGATGGTCAATCCGTTGAAACTGACTTGGTATTAAGTGCAGTCGGTTTAAGACCAAATATTGCACTTGCTCAAGCCGCTGGTCTAGAAACAGCACGCGGAATTTGTACGGGATTAGATCACCGTAGTAGTGATCCAGCAATTTTTGCTTTAGGTGATTGTGCAGAAGTGAACGGTCAGTGGGCACCTTATATCAATCCAATCACGCAAGCATTACCAGCTTTAGTGAATAACCTTTTAGGTCAGTCAACTGCTGCGGATTTGAAATCAACACCAGTTTTAGTAAAAACTCCAATTTTGCCGTTATCAGTCTTACCTGCAATGGGGACAGGTGAGTGGAGAGTGGAACAACATGATGGCGAGTTAGCTGCGGGTTTCTACAATGAACAAGGCAAGTTAACAGGCTTCGCGTTACTCGGACGTCAATTACAACATCATCGTACTGAGTGGCTTGAAAAACTAGATTCGTGTTCATCCACAGTTTAAGTTAAAGGAATAACAAAATGATTGCTTTACCAAATGATGATAGTACTTGTGGCTGGTATGCGGCATTGCCGCCAGCGGGTCCTGCTAAAAAGTTAATCGGTCCACAAAAAGCAGACTATGCCATTATTGGAGCGGGTTTCGCAGGATTAGCCGCAGCCCGTAGATTGGCAGAACTCAAGCCAAATGCCCGTATTATTCTAGTGGATGCTCAGCGTGTGGCTGAAGGTGCCTCAGGTCGTAATTCAGGGTTTGTAATTGATTTACCCCATAAATTTGCATTATCACATCCAGATCCTTCGCATAAGCAAAAGTTGTTAAGTCTAAACCGATCTGCAATTGCACAATTACAAGGTTTAGTAGAGCGCCATAATATTGATTGTCAGTGGTCGGCAGCAGGTAAATATCAAGGTGCAGTAGGTGAAAGAGGTGAAGCTCATCTCAATCATTTTGAACACTTGATGAAAGATTTAGGTGAACCATATCGTTGGGTTGAAAAGGCCGAGCTGAAAAAAGTATTAGGGACAGATTTTTATAGTCGTGCAATTTTTACCTCAGGTTCTTACTTAATGCAACCAGCAGCCTTAGTAAGAGGTATGGGGGATAATTTACCAGCTAATGTTGAATTATTAGAGCAATCACCAATCCGTGATTTAAAAAGAAATAATAGTCAATGGGTATTAGAAGGTGATCATGGCCTGATCACCACGCCTAAGGTACTTCTAGCAACAAGTATTTTCACGCGTGAATTTGGATATTTGAAAAATCGCCTATTACCCGTCATGACCTTTGCGAGTTGGACACGCCCTCTGACAGACAAAGAAATGAATATTTATCTTGGTGAGTTAGATTGGGGACTAACACCAGCAGATCATGCTGGAACTACATTACGTATGACAGCAGATCGTCGTATCCTGATCCGTAATACTTATAAACATGTACCGAAATACGGTGCCAATGTCAGTGATGATAATCGTCACTGGATACAGGCAGATCATCGTAAAGCCTTTTTAGCACGTTATCCAGAGTTAGCTGATGTGCCATTTACTCATACTTGGGGCGGTGTTTACGCGATTTCTCGTAACTTTACGAATTTCTTCGGTGAATTAGAAGATGGTGTTTATGCAAGTGCTTGTGACAATGGTGTTGGAGCAGCTTGGGGAACAATTTCAGGAACACTTTTAGCTGATTTGGTTGTAGGCGCAGACTCTCAAGCACTAAGTGATATTCAATTTGTGACGGGTATGCCAAGTCTAAATCCACCTGAACCATTTTTAGGTCTTGGAGTGAAGACTCGTATTCGATTTGAAAAGTGGCGTAGTCGTAGTGAATTGTAAGGTAAAAGATGATGAGTGAAGTTCGTTTAGTTGATAGTAAACAATTGATTTTCAACCTACGCGGTGAAACTCCTGATGGGATGGCATATGTTGCTAGAGCGTTAGGTGCAGATGTTTCACCGAATATGGGAATCGGATTTGCACGCTGGGAAGGGGCTGAAGTTAGCTGGAAATTACTTTATGACGAAGTCATTTTTGTAATTGAAGGCTGTTTTGAACTTACTGCTAATGGTCAAAAATATGAAGTTCGGCCGGGACAAATGTTATGGATTCCTGAGGGAACTGACTTAATTTATGGTGGTCATGCATTGTTTGGTTATGTAGTACATCCTGGTAATTGGAAAGAAATACACAGGATTGAATAAAACTATCCATCCACTTTTAAACAGAGCTCAAAGTGGATGGACTTTTTCATGAGTACTTAGGTTCAACGGCAATCTACATAAAAGTTTAAAAATTATTAATTTCAGGAACCTTTCCTGAATAGGAAGTTGCGTCTGAAAAAAACAAGTAAAGAGTAGGATTAGCTCTTTGCAAATATTGATTTAACAAGGAATTGTATATGAGAAAAGTGTTTTTGAAGCTTGGATTGAGCTTAGCGTCTATAAGTTTGGCATGCCCTGCATTGGCAGGTTTAACTTTAGGAGATGCCAATAGTGAAACAGGGGCTTTAACTATTTCAGGTGCTTTACGCGCTAATTATCAAGATAAGAATTATGGTGAAGATGCATCTGATCATAAAATTCAATTTGATGCAGCAATTTTAAGATTAGGTTATGAATCACCAGACTGGTTCGGAAAAGTCGAATATCGCTGCTATCAATACGATACATTTTGCGACTTTTCAACTTTGGTATATGGATATGCGGGATATCATTTAAATTCAACGGATAATATCACTGTGGGTGTACAACCGATTCCATTTGGACCAGGTCGTTTTTGGGATACTAGCTTTTATGCTGGTATTAACAACACCATGGGTTTACAGGACGCTTCAAATTTAGGGGCAAATTATCACTTTGAATTACCGTCTGCCACTAAAATTGATTTAGCATATTTTGCAACTGATGGCGGTAATTATCATGGAGAAAGCAAAGATTTTGCTAGATATACTGCCAATGTAGTCAAATCTTCTGATCCATTAAAAACGAATCTTAATGAAAAAAATATGTGGATGGCAAGGGTAGATCAAGATCTTAAATTTCTAAGTACAGATGATCTGAAAATATCAGTAGGAGGAAGTTACTGGTACTCAGATATTGAAAATAAGAAAACCTCAGCTGATGGCTCAAGAAATACATGGGCACTATTTAATCGCATTAATTATAAAAATTTAAATGTTGTCGTCACTGGTGGAAGACAATCAATTAACAATAAGGATGCTTTAAGTCCAGATAGCTCTACTTTTGGATCTTTTGACGGAGAATATGATCTTGCTAACAAAGGTTATTTCTACACAGTCGATACAAGTTACGTATTTAAAAATGTACGTGATTCGCTGAATGTTACGCCGTACATCGTTTTTAGTGGTTTTAATAAGAAAGAAGATAGCTTTGATAACTCACAACGCAATATTGTTGGGGTCGCTTGGGACTATAAAAATGTTTCTTTATATACCGAATATTTAATGAGTAAAAATGATCCGTTTGTTGGAGGAACGGGTAGCTCCCTAGCAGCAGGTGATGATGGAAAGTGGAATAAGTTATTAAATCTAATGCTGGTTTATAACTTTTAAACGATATCAAAAAAACTTAATAATTTACAGTTCAGGAAGTTTTTAACTTCCTGAACTTGTTAAGGATAACAAAAAATGTCTTCACCATACCTCAGTACTTTTATTCTATTTTTTTCGTTACTCAATCCTTTCCTCATGAGTATCTATATGATCGGTTTAATACGACATACAGAAACGAAAGTTTTTAATAAAGCTTTAATTCAAGGCAGTCTTATTGCGTATGTAGTTTTTCTGCTGTTTGCTTGGGGAGGAGAAGCAATTTTTAATAAATATTTAAATGTTAGATTTGAATCATTTCTTATTTTTGGAGGGCTAATTTTTCTAGTAATAGGGTATCGGTATGTATTCCAGGGGGCCGATACGATTGGAGAAATGAGAGGGGCTCCTGAACATTTGGCTGGGACTATTGCAATGCCATTTATGATTGGACCTGGCACGATTAGTGCTGCTGTAGTCACTGGAATGCATATGTCAATTTTAGAGGCAGCTGCAATTATAGCTTTAGTACTACTTTTAACGTGTAGTGTATTAATTGTTATGAAGTTTTCACATGATCACCTACGTTATAAACATGCAAAGTATATAGATCGTTATTTTGATATCGTAGGTCGTCTTGCTGCTTTAGTAATTGGAACAATAGCAGTCGACATGATAGTAACTGGTGTTTTAAGACTAATTTAAAAAGAGAGATAAAGCCAAAGTTCATCTTTGGCTTATTTATTTTAGATTGCTAATTTCGGGTGGTGAATTTGTTTCTTACGAGTAGAAAGCCAACAAATTAATGAGCCAAATGTTACGGTAATTGCGCCATACCAAAAATTATTAGATAACGTGGAATGTAAGACTATGACTGAAAATGCAGAAGAGAGCATAGGAGAAAAATAAGATAGGATGACTAAAAGTGGCATATTCCCTTTGATGATTCCAACATTCCAAGCGAGATAGCCCATCGCAAAAAAGAATGCATTGATCAGGATAAAAGTATAGCTTGTGAAATGAGTGACATGAGGCAAATTAAACCCTTGTGTAAAAAAGGTCAGAATCCACAAAGCGATTGCCGTCAGAATAAAGTATAAAGAAACAGCATTAGTACCATTACTATGTTTTTTGGTATATATACAATAAAAGGCCCAAAGTATTGAAGCCAAGAAAATTAGAATATAGCTAAGTGGACTTTTATAAAAGTTATCAATAAAGTTAAGATTAGGATGATAGTTAATCATAACTATTCCTGAAAAACTAATTAATATACCAAAAATAGTTAAAAAGTTTATTTTTTCTTCTTTTAGTACCGCTAGCATTAAAATAATCAAGGTTGGCCATAAGCTAAAAATGATATTCATTTCAATCGACTTTTCAACTGATTTTGCTAATGTGATCGAAAAAGCAAAACATAATTCAAAGATTACAAAAAGTGAGCTAGAGATAATCATAAATTTAGCAGACGTTTTTTTAAAGTCAGGTAAACCATAAGAAAAATATAAAAGAATGGCACTTAAAGTGTAGACATAAGTTACTGTATAAATTGGGCCAAAAATCTCTGTAGATAGCCTGAGTAGGCCAACTAAAGTTGACCAGAGTAATAAAGCTAAAATGCCCATACTGGTTGCAATCTGGCGGTTCATTTGTTTTGCCTGATTAAAATAATTTTAATATTAGTTTTTTAATAATTGTTTTTAAAGTTATATTCGCGTGATAATTTATCATGCAATAATGAGTTTTTATTATGGTTGGGTGAGTATTAGTTCTTGAGTCTATTTCTAGATAAAGTAATGACCATTACTCCAATAATGTTAAGAATACATCCAATCCATTGAATAGAATTTAAGTGTTCATCTAAAAACAAAATAGCTAGAAAAATAGTTAAAACAGGGCCAACTGATGAAATAATTGATGATTGAGCTGCACCTAAATGCTCAATACTAAACACAAGCAAAAGGGTCGGGAGGACCGTTGCAAAGATGCCTAGCCCAACGCCATACCAGATTATACTAAGTGGTAAGGAAGTTAAGTGCTGAAGGGGATGAGGATTTATAGAGATAAAATGGATGAAAATACAGAGACAAGCTGCGGACAGTGATAGCCCAGTTAAATTTAAGGAGCCAAATTTTTTTATTAGTGATGGCGTTAGTAACAGATAACATGCAAATGCAACAGCGCTTGCAAAGACAAGGCTAGCGCCAAGCCAAAAGTCATGCTGATCTGTTAAGTTCTTTTGTTCTTGCAGCATAACTAGAACAGTACCCCCATAACTTAAAATTAATGCAATGATGACTTTAATATTAAGTTTTTGTTTGAAGATGATACTGGAGGCGATAACAGTTAAAGTTGGATATAAGAAGAGAATAATCCTTTCCAAAGAAGCACTAATAAATATTAAGCCATAAAAGTCGAGCCAACTAGCGATGTAGTAACCAAGAGCACCAGTCAGAGTGAGTAGAAACCAATCTTTAAGCTTTACATTTTTAAGATGATGTCGACCAATCCAGCATATAAGTAAAAAGAATGGTAAAGCACTTGCCATTCTAATCACCATGAGTGTAGTTGCATCTAAAGTAGAGGTAATGGCATAAGCTTGTTTAATAAAAATAGCTTTAGTACTGAATAAAAAAGCTGATAAAAAGGCACTAACCGAACCTATCTGAAAGGATGAAAGTTTTAAGTTCATCAATTTTTTTCATTTGATTTTTGACATATTTGCTCATATTCAGCTTTTTTATAAGCTTCATAAGATGCTTTACTAATTACAACGGCAGACTCGCGCCCCCGACGTGTAATCTCAACTGGTTGTCCTGACACTGCTTGATCCATAATCATGGATAGTTGTGCTCTAGCATTAGAGTAATTCCAACTAATCATTTAAAAGTCCTTTTAGCTGTTTATTATCGGTTCAAAGATAAGAGAGACTATAGGATGAGTACAACGGATTTATTCTCAATGTTTAATGATTTTTTATCATGGATCATTCGAACTTTTAACGCTATATCAATCAATTAACTACTTTCTAAATCTTGGGCTGCAAAGCAGTATTGCAAATAAAATAATACATATGCCAATAATGCTGAATAGATCGGGTAATTCATGCCAAAAAATAAATCCCCAAATCCCTGCAAAAATAATAGCAATATAATTCATCGGGCCAATTTGTCCTGCTGGTGCCAAGCTATAAGCATATGACATAAATAGTTGGCTAATGTTTGCTAAAAGTCCTGCGGCAATGAGCAGGCTTAATTCGTGCCAAGTGAAAATACGCCAGTGCCAGAACATTGGAATAGAGGAAATTAAAGTACCAAAAATGCAGAAGTAAAATACAATACGTTCAGGCGGCTCTGTACTGGTTAAAGCTCTTACGGTAACAAAGGCCATGGCTGATAAAAAGCACGCACCTATGCCAATAAAAGACAATTCGTTAAATAAGCCTTGGTCGGGTTTGGCAACAAATAAAACTCCAACCAACCCAATAAGAGCAGCAAAAATCATTGATTTAGTGATTTTTTCTTTTAAAAAAAGCCATGCAATCAGTGGAATAAAAATAGGAGAGGAATAACTGAAAACCATTGCATTGGAGAGTTTTAGGTTGGCAATGGCATAGAAAAAACCATACATTGCAGCAAGACCCACCAAACTTCGCCAAGTATGCATCCAGAGTTTATCTGTTTTAACGAAGGCTAATCCTTGTTTAAACAGCATTGGGATAAAAATAAATAGACCCACTGCATTTCTAAAAAACACAACTGTGGCATTGTCTACAGTTTGAGACGCAAAACGAATGCACACTCCCATAATGGAAAACAAAAATGCTGATGTCAAAAGACAAAGCAAGGCTTTTCCAATTTGAGTTGAGGGCTGTGTCGGAGCAGACTGGTTTTGCATATACAAATGAGTTCTTGGTTTTCAGGATTATTTTAGCAGCAGTGATTGGTTTGAGGGAAATGTGTCGTAATTAATATGGGAAATGTGAAAAAGATGAGGTGATATGCCTCATCTTTTAAACTTTATTAGGTCACTGGTGCTGGGTTAAATACAGCGAGTGAGTTATGAATACCCCAACGGTCCGACCACGTTTGTTGCTCGCCACTCGCCACTTGTAAAATCAGTTCAAAAAGTTCCCAACCTACTTCTTCAATGGTTTTCTTCCCAATGGCAATATCGCCAGCGCTGATATCAATTAGGTCATACCAACGGTTTGCAATATTGTTTCGACTTGCCATTTTAATGACCGGCACGGCAGCCAGCCCATAAGGTGTCCCGCGACCCGTTGTGAATACTTGAACGGTAATACCAGATGCCATTTGCTGCGTACCACAGATAAAGTCGCTTGAAGGGGTTGCCGCAAAGATTAAACCTTTTTTAGTCGGTCTTTGGCCCGGTGCGAGAACTTCTACAATCGGTGAGCGGCCTGATTTGGCAATCGATCCCATCGCTTTTTCAACAATGTTATTCAACCCACCTTTTTTATTACCCGGTGTGGTATTGGCACTTCGGTCGACTTGGCCTGCTGCTAAGTAGTCATCGTACCATTTCATTTCCCGAATTAAATCTTTGGCAACTTGTTCACTTGCTGCACGTGGAGTGAGTAAGTGAATACCATCGCGGACTTCCGTAACTTCAGAGAACATGACTGTACCGCCACACTGTACAATCAGGTCAGCTGCGAAACCAACGGCAGGGTTAGAGGTGACTCCAGAAAATGCATCACTGCCGCCACATTGCATGCCTACAACCAAATGAGATGCTAAAACTTCTTCTCGAGTACGTTGATTAAGCTTTTCAAGGTGTTGTTCTGCCACGGATAAAATATGGTTGACCATACTTTCAAAACCGTTATGACGCTCATCTTGCAATTGAATAATATCTTCGTTTGCTAGGGGAATATATTTGTTTTCTTTAGGGATATTTAAAAGTCGTTCGGGTTGCATTTTTTCGCAGCCCAGACTCACAACCATAATTTCTCCACCAAAATTAGGGTTGAGTGCAAGATTATGAATTGTACGAATAGGAACAATTGCAGCAGGTGCATCAATTGCCACACCACAACCATATAAATGGTTTAATCCGACTACACCATCTACATTTGGATATTTAGGAAGTAAATCACGTTCAATAATTTTAACGACATAATCGACAATACCTTCTACACAATTCACACTGGTCGTAATACCTAAAATATTCTTTGTGCCGACGCTGCCATCCTTATTTTTATAACCTTTAAATGTATATCCGCTCAAGGCTGGAAGCTTGGGATCAGGACGAGTTGCTAATTCAAGATCGTCTAGCTCAGGTGCCTCAGGCATTTCGGTAACGGCTTCATTTACCCAAGAACCCGCGGGTAAATCTTTATTGGCATAACCAATAACTTCCCCATAACGAACAATTGCTTCACCTTGCTTTAATGACACTAATAAAACTTTATGTCCTTGTGGTACATGATCAACCAAGGTGAGTTGGTATTCTTCAATAGGTGTAGAGGATGGTAAACCGCCGTCATTCACTACAATGGCTACATTATCAAGAGGACTAATTTTTATGAGGAGAGGCTTCAGCATGATCGTTCCTTGTATACATTTGAAGAGGGAGTCATAACGCTTAGTTTCTTTAAACGTTATGACCTAAAATTTTAAGAAGTAGGTTTTAACTCGAAGCGCTGGATTTTGCCGACCATAAACAGGTAGCAAATAATTGCGATGACCGCATGTATACCTACAAAAACAAGTGCACCATTGAAAGAGCCTGTCGAATTGATGATATAGCCAATCGCAATAGGGATCACAATGCCCGCTGTATTGCCGAAGGTATTAAATAGTCCACCCGATAAACCAACCATTTCTTTTGGCGCAACATCCGACATGACTGCCCAACCTAAGGCACCAAAACCTTTGCCAAAAAAGGCCAGTGACATAAAGAACAAGATGGCTGTTTGCGAATCAACATAGTTACAAACCACGATACTGGTTGAGAGCAGCATGCCAAAAATAATCGGGAATTTACGTGAGAAGGTTAGAGATTTATTCATCTTGATAAGTTTATCGGAAATTACACCGCCTAATACACCACCAATAAATCCACAAAGCGCTGGTAATACAGCCGCAAAACCAGCTTCTAAAATTGACATTTGGCGTTCTTTTACAAGGTAAACAGGGAACCAAGTAATAAAGAAATAGGTTAAGCAGGTAATACAATATTGAGCAATAAAAATACCGAGAAGCATACGAGAAGAGAGCAGTTTCTTAATATTTTTAAAATTCATCTTGTTGTTTTCATCTGCAACTTTAAGCTGATTTTCACCCATGCTGGTAATGGCGCCGCCGGCTTGTAAATATTTAAACTCATCTGAGTTAATCGTAGGGTGCTTTTCTGGGCTATAAATGACTTTTAACCAGATAAAAGCAATCACAATGCCTAGTCCACCCATAATCCAAAACACAGATTGCCAATGAATATGGGCAACCAGCCATCCCATGAATGGTGCAAATATGACAGTGGCAAAATATTGAGCCGAGTTAAATATCGCTGCGGCAGTTCCGCGTTCTTTAGTTGGGAACCAGGCTGCGACAATCTGGCTATTGCCCGGAAATGCAGGACTTTCAGATAATCCAACCAAGAAACGTAAGATAAATAATGAAGCAATAATAAGAGGAATAGAACCTAAAATATCAACAAAACCTAAGAGAATCGTGAAAAATGACCAGAGCAGAATGCTCCAGAAATAAACTCTCCGTGCACCGAATTTGTCGAGTAACCATCCACCTGGAATTTGACCGATGACATATGCCCAGCCAAATGCAGAGAAGATATATCCCATGGTCACAGTGCTTAAACCAAGCTCTTGCGACATCGGAGCGGCAGCCATCGAAAGCGTCGCCCGATCACCGTAATTTAATGAAGTAACTAAAAAAATCATCGCTAAAATGTAATAGCGCGTTTTATTATGTTTTGCTCTTGGCTGACTTACAGCAGCAAGATTTGTTTGCAAATTATCCATATACAAACTCTTTTAATAATCGACCTATTTGCATATCCGTGAAATAGGTGACGTCATGTCAAATTCATCGATAGGATAAAGGAGAAATGAAATTTCTGTCTCTATCCTAAAGTCCTATTCTAAACCGCGCCTTAGATGTATGACATCATATGATTAAAAATATTATTTTGGCAAGTAGGCTGATAAAAATAATTTTTCGACGCATTATATTGACAAGTCATATGATGTCTTATAAGTTCTACAAATGAAAATAATCTAAATATGCCAAGGAGTATTTTAATGGCGACCTCTACACCTATCGTTAAATCAATTCGAGCAATTCCCGTTGCTGGGCATGACAGTATGCTGCTCAATTTGAGTGGCGCTCATGGACCATATTTCACTCGTAACATACTTATTATTGAGGATAATTCTGGAAATATTGGGGTAGGCGAAATTCCAGGCGGAGAAAAAATTTTAGCGACCTTAAATGATGCGAAAGCCTTGGTAGAAGGGCAGCCGATTGGCGAATATAAAAATCTACTCAAGAAAATTCAGCAAACTTTTGCTGACCGCGACAGCGGTGGCCGCGGCAATCAAACCTTTGATTTACGTACCACAATTCATGTTGTAACGGCTTATGAGTCGGCACTACTTGATTTACTGGGTAAGCATTTAAATGTGAATGTCGCAAGTTTGCTTGGCGAGGGCCAGCAACGTAGTGAAGTTGAAGTTCTCGGATATTTATTCTTTATCGGTGACCGAAAACAGACTTCATTAGACTATGCGACAACACCTCAGCATAACCATGATTGGTATAAAGTTCGTCATGAAAAAGCGTTAACACCTGAGGCTGTGCAGCGTTTAGCAGAAGCGTCTTATGATCGTTATGGATTTAAAGACTTTAAATTAAAAGGAGGCGTGTTACAGGGCGAACAAGAAGCTGAAGCTGTTACAGCTATCGCGCGCCGTTTTCCAGAAGCGCGTGTGACGCTTGATCCAAACGGGGCATGGTTTTTAGACGAAGCCATTGCTTTAGGCAAACATCTTAAAGGTGTGTTGGCCTATGCAGAAGACCCGTGCGGTGCAGAACAAGGTTATTCAAGCCGTGAAATTATGGCCGAGTTTAAACGTGCCACAGGTTTACCCACAGCGACCAATATGATTGCGACCGACTGGCGAGAAATGTCGCATAGTATTCAATTGCAAGCCGTTGATATTCCTTTGGCTGATCCACATTTCTGGACATTGGAAGGTTCTGTTCGAGTTTCACAGCTCTGCAATATGTATAACTTAACGTGGGGTTCGCACTCTAATAATCACTTTGATATTTCACTTGCGATGTTTACCCATGTTGCAGCCGCGGCGGTAGGCAAGGTAACGGCAATTGATACGCACTGGATTTGGCAAGAAGGTACAGATCAGCTAACGAAAGAGCCGCTTGAAATTAAGGACGGTAAAATTCAGGTGCCAACAGCTCCAGGACTTGGTGTCGAGCTGGACTGGGATCGTATTAATCAAGCACATGAACTGTATAAATTAAAAGGTTTAGGGGCTCGTAATGATGCCGATGCAATGCAATATTTAATTCCTAACTGGTCGTTTAATAATAAAAAGCCATGTCTGGTTCGCTAATTTTTAGCGATATGTCTAGATAATTCGTTTTTTTGATTGTTTTCAAACTTTGCTGCTCATACGAGCAGCTTTTTTATGTCTATTTATTCGCTTTTTCAGTAAAAGATTATTTAAATATTTTATAAAACAAGTAGTTGGATTGTCATATTTTGGAAAAAATTAATCTTTTTTAAAATTTTAAACTTTCAGGGGAAAAAGATATTGATCAGAAGAAAACTTATGATGTAAGATGTCTGACAACATAAACGCAGATGGATATTTTATAATGGATGCTCTTGAGTTAAAAAACATTGTTTCTGATGGTCTTCTTTCTTTTCCGGTGACCGACTTTGACCAAAATGGGGACTTTAATAAATCTTCTTATGCAAAACGTCTTGAATGGTTAGCTCCTTATGGCGCAAGTGCATTATTTGCTGCGGGTGGTACAGGTGAGTTTTTCTCGTTAACTGGCAATGAATACTCTGACGTAATTAAAACTGCGGTTGATACTTGTAAAGGCAGTGTACCGATTATTGCTGGCGCAGGTGGTCCGACACGTCAAGCGATTGAACAGGCAAAAGAAGCAGAGCGCTTAGGCGCGCACGGTATTTTGTTAATGCCGCATTACTTAACTGAAGCAAGCCAAGAAGGTTTGATCGAACACGTTAAGCAAGTCTGTAATTCAGTCGACTTTGGCGTAATTTTTTATAACCGTAGCGTTTCAAGATTAAATCTCGATTCAATCCAAAAGTTAGCCGAGATGTGCCCGAACTTAATCGGTTTTAAAGACAGCTCTGGTCAAATCGATATGATGACGGCAGTGACTCAAACGATGGGTGACCGTTTGTCATATTTAGGTGGCTTGCCAACAGCAGAGGTTTTTGCAGCGCCATATAAAGCCTTAGGTTGCCCAGTTTATTCATCAGCTGTATTTAACTTTATTCCAAAGACTGCAATGGAGTTTTATAACGCACTTCGCAGTGATGACTTTGAAACAACCAATCGCTTAATTAAAGATTTCTTCTTGCCGCTGATTAAAATTCGCGACCGTAAATCAGGTTATGCCGTCAGCATGATTAAGGCAGGTGCCAAAATTGTTGGACACGATGCTGGTCCAGTGCGTCCACCATTAAGTGATTTAACTCCAGCAGACTATGAAGATTTGGCTGCTCTCATTGCGACACTTGGTCCGCAATAATTCTATCTGTTTAGGCATTGGAGCTTTAAAATGAGTAAAAATAATGGTCGACAGTTTATTAATGGTCAACGCGTTGCTGCAAATACACCCGCTCTAGAAAGTGTGGGTGCAAAAGACTATCAACCAACTGGTTATGTTTTTAGTCAGGCAACACTTGAAGAGGTGGATCAAGCTGCTCAAGCTGCGCATAACGCTTTTGCAGTGTATAGCCAAACATCTCAAGCGCAACGTGCCTCTTTTCTTGAAGAAGTTGCTCGTCAAATCGAGGCGTTAGGTGCGAATTTGCAAGAAGTCGCTTCACTTGAAACAGGCTTGCCGCTTGCTCGTCTTCAAGGGGAAACTGGTCGTGTTACAGGCCAGCTTCGACTGTTTGCTGAACTTTTACGTCGCGGCGATTTTTATGGTGCTCGTATTGATGTGGCATTGCCAGAACGTAAGCCTTTGCCGCGTGTTGATTTGCGTCAATACAAAGTTGGAGTAGGGCCAGTTGCTGTGTTTGGTGCGAGTAATTTCCCTCTTGCATTTTCAACTGCCGGTGGAGATACCGTGGCTGCTTTAGCTGCAGGATGTCCAGTTGTGTTTAAGGCGCATTCTGGACATATGGCGACTGCCGAGCTTGTTGCAGAAGCTATTGAAAAAGCAATTGAAGTTTGCGATATGCCTAAAGGCACATTCAACATGATTTTTGGTGCTCGTATTGGTGCAAACTTGGTAGAACATCCACTGATTCAAGCTGCTGGTTTTACGGGTTCACTAGAAGGTGGCATGGCGCTTTATAACCTTGCGCAGAGCCGTCCTCAGCCGATTCCATTCTTTGCTGAAATGTCGAGTGTGAATCCTGTGGTGGTTTTATCTCAAGCGCTGAGTTCTCGTGGTGAACAAATCGCTCAGGACACGGTTGCCTCGTTTAATATGGGATGTGGTCAGTTCTGTACAAAACCAGGGTTAATTTTAGGCGTACAGGGTCCTGAATTTGACAAGTTCGTAGCAGCTTTAGCTGAAAGTACGCAAAAAGCTGTGCCACAGGTCATGCTGAATGAAGGGACTTTAAAAAGCTACCGTCAAGGTATTGATGCTTTAAACAGTGAAGCTGGTTTTGAAATGATTGCGACAGGGCAAGATGCTGAGCTCATTTCTCAAGCAAAAGCCCATCTATTTAAAGCGGATCAATCTGTTTTATTGTCAGGCAATCCAAAACTACAGCATGAAGTTTTCGGACCAATGTCCATTGTGATTGGCGTAGAAGACGAAGCGACTTTATTAAAAGGAATTGAGGCTTTAGGCGGGCAGCTTACAGCAACAATTATTGGCGATGAAAATGAATTATCTGAGGCAGGCGAGCTTCTTCATTTGTTAACTGGTAAAGCGGGTCGTGTATTGTTTAATGGCTTCCCGACAGGAGTTGAGGTATCTGATGCGATGGTGCATGGTGGTCCTTTCCCTGCAACCAGTGATGCGCGTGGAACATCGGTCGGTACGGGCGCAATTGAACGTTTCTTACGTCCAGTCTGTTTCCAGAATACGCCACAAGTATTGTTACCCGATGCGTTAAAAGACAGTAATCCACTACAGATTAATCGTCTGGTGAATGGGCAGTTAAGTCAGGCTCAAATTTAAAGGATTGTGCAGCTCAAGCTAAAAGATTGAGCTGCATATTTCTCATTAAATCAGCTAGTCACCACTATTTTACCAAGTGCAAGTGATCGTATCTTTCTCGTTGAATGAAAGTGCATGAGTAACATAAATGAATTAAATTTTAGGTATTTAGGGGAATAAAAAAGCAAATATGACTATCGGTTAAGATTATAGTAGAATGAATTTTCTAATTTTTTTAAATATTTCATGAGTTCTTCAGATTATGTCTAGCGCAATTAAACCTAGATCAACAAAAAAACTAAGCCAGATTATTGTAGAACAACTAATCGAAAAAATTCAGTCTGGAGAATTTAAAGTTGGAGAGAAGATTCCAACTGAACTGGAATTGATTGAAACATTTGAAGTCAGTCGTTCTGTCATTCGTGAAGCGATTACCGAGTTGCGTTCTTTAGGTTTTGTCGAGACCCGTCACGGGATTGGGACTTTTGTTAAAGAGCAAACCATTGAACAGAATTTTTTGCTGTCGAATGCCAGCTTAGAAACCATTAACGATATTGTTTCTTTACTTGAGCTTCGGATTAGTCTTGAATCTGAAGCTGTGTTTTTAGCCTCAGAGCGCCGTAAGCAAATTCACATTGATAAAATGAAAGCTGCGCTTGAAGATTTTGAGCGTCATATTTCTTCAGATGCAAATGATGGTACGGTAAAAGCAGATTATGATTTCCATATTGCGATTGCTGAAGCTTCGGAAAATCAATATTTCGTAGATTTTTTAAAGTATTTAGGTGAAAAAATTATTCCGCGTGCACGCTTAAAATCAATTGAGCAAAGCCCTGAAAACCGTGAAGAATATTTAAAAGCGGTTCACCATGATCATGTCAATATTTATAACGCAATTGTCGATCAAGATGGTTTGTTAGCTCGACAAATGATGCGAGCTCATCTTTCTAAAAGCATTAAAAAGTTTAAGCAATAAGCATCGATTTAATCTTGAATCTCGTGTGATAAAAAAAGAGAGCGTCTATCCGCTCTCTTTTTTAATATTTCTCATTGGAGTTTTTGGTTCTAAAACTTCTCTCTCACCCAGCCATAAGCTGCAGCAAATGGTAGCGCGGTTCTCGCTAAATAAGGAACATGCCATAAACCACCATGATTCGCATTTTCCATAATCAGCTCTAAAGGATGTTCGAGTGATCTTTCTGGATTGGTTGCACTCTCAGGGTTATTTAAATCATGCACCCACAGCGCAGCCATAATGGCATTTGTGGTTTCAGGACTAAAGGTTTCGACCTTAAACAGATCTGCTCCTGAAAAAGCCGCCTTAAGAATTGGATTCTTAACAACCGAATGTGTGGTGGTTGATGGTGCAATATTGATAACCGTTTTTTGACCACGTGCGCGGGTACAAATGGCAAACCACTGTTGCAGGCGTTTCGCAAGGGCATAATTAGGGCCTTGTTCAATCACCATACAATCCGAGATACCATATTTTTGGCCGTTATCTGATTCAATCAACTGTTCGATATTCGATTTAAAAAAATGACTTAACGAGATGTTATGAATCGATTTAGTCAGTAATTTCTCGACAAGTGGACGCTGCTTAATTTTCTGCTGGATCGACGCTACAACCGATTCTGGAATGGCATAAATGTCGGTTGGCGTTAGCATAAACATGATGCTGCTATCGGCTTTTTCACGGCTGACCTGTTCCATAATGCTGATCATGGCAATAGAAACACGAACATGTTTTTCACCATCCAGATATGCAATCCCAGCCAGATCTAAACGTTGCTCAAATATATTTAACCAGTTTGCAATTTCTGGTGTTTGAGTCAGAAGATTTGCGCCCAGCTGTTTTTCACCATTTTGCAAAGTGATTTGCGGTGCAATCAGTGTGGCATTGCCTTGTTGAATGGTGTTGGTAATTTTTTGCCAGATTTTTGGATTCGGTAAGTCAATCGCAACAATATTCGCACGCCATTTGGCTAACCAGCTTAAAGGGCCCGCTTCAGACGCTGCCCCGAAGAGCACCATAGTACGAGAGGACAAATCAAACCATTCTGGATGAGCCTGCAACAGACGTAGCGCTTTGGCATGACTGGGTTCGATGATCTGTTGCTGTTCCCAGCGATCAATCTGCTTAAGTAAGGCTTCACCTTGCAGTTTTTGTCCTTTAAACGGAATATACCACGGCTCAATCGTCGGGCTGCCTGTACCTTTTAGCACAAAGTTTTCAAAAGGCTGTTCTTTAACATCAGCCATGGCCTGTTCTAAAGACGTTTGCTGTCCAGCACGATAAAAGTGAAATGACTTTTTAGCTGTATCCAAGCCTTGCTGAGCAATGAGAAGAGGATTCTGTACAGAACGAATGCCTGTTTTCACCAGCTCTTGAAAATAAACTGGATATTTCTTTCTCCAGTTTTTTTCAGCAGTTAATTGAGTGGCGTAAGGAGAATCGACACTTTTTAGTGCTGCGTATAAGATTTTCTTTGCGGTATCTGTCGTGCTGGGCTTGTTTCTGCCGGACTGAATTGGAAACTGTATTCCATCCATATTCGATTGTGATCTATTACTCAATGCGCTGCTCCAATCTACTGAATGCTAAAATTCAAAAAAGTAGAGGGACTCTTTGTCTCATCCATATTTATGTTTCCAGCATAAGTCTAAATGATGAAATTAAAAATAGCGGAAATAGGGCAATTCATCACGATTTTGGGATAGGGTAAATTAGATCAAAAAAGACCAGCTTGTTAGCTAAAAAATATTAATTACAGTGATTTAGGAGAGAATTTGGTTTTTATTCTCTTTGGTTCGGATAGGTAAAATATTACTTTGGAGGTGTTACCGTAACTTGTAAGCACTGATTAGCAATGAAGAGCCGAGGGGGAAATCAGGTTGATCTCATATCATCTGTTTGCAAAGACTGTTCATATGTTTAACAAATAAAAATACAGTTTATGATTTGAATATAGCGCTTTGTAATTTAGAGAAAACGTGAATAGAAAAAAACTCAACCACGATGGAAAATTTGTCAATTTTATAGTTTCGTACTTTTGTGTAGCTTTAATTTAACAAATAGATGCTAGGTCAGGAGAGACCATCATGCGTACAGAAAAGCACACGATTAATAGACGCTCATTTCTCGGATTATCTGCGGGTAACTTTCTGGAATGGCTTGATTTTACGTTATATGGATATTTCGCTCTCGCGATCGCACATAATTTTTTCCCTGCTGAAAATGAAATTTTATCGACTTTAGCTGCGATTACCACTTTTGCAGTGGGCTTTTTAGTCAGACCACTCGGTGCTTATTTCATTGGACGTTATGCAGATCGTAAAGGCCGTAAATCAGCAATGATTTTAACCGTCATGTTGATGGGAGTAGGTACACTTTTAATTGCAGTGGCTCCGCCTTATTCGCAAAGTGGATATCTCGGCACAGCCATGGTGGTGTTGGGAAGATTGGTTGCTGGACTTGCTGCATCTGGAGAATTTGGTGCTGCTGTTTCTTTAGTAATGGAAAGTTGTCCTAAACAGCGTAGAGGATATTATGGCGCGTTATTTAATAGTTCAACTTATCTTGCGCTTGCAACAGGTTCTGGTATCGCATTATCGATTTATGGGATTTTGGGGCAAGCAGCCACTTTAGACTGGGGATGGAGAATTGGCTTTTTCATTGGCCTTGCAGTTATACCTCTAGGGTTATATTTGCGTCGCTATATGGAGGAAAGTGAGGTACTGGTTCAAGATCAAGCCAATAAAGTCGCGCCTAAATTAACATTCGGACAGATTTTTCAAAGAGTGATGCTGGTCGCTTCGCTTTCTGGTTTTGGTTCCGCTGTGGTTTATCTGGTGATTATCTTTATGCCATCTTTTGCTAAGCAAGGGATGGGGATTGAACCTGTTATTGGTACCGCAAGTTCAACATTGGCGACATTGTTCATCATTATATTTTCAATCATCGGCGGCATTTGGTCAGATAAATCAAACCGAATGGTGGTGATGTATACCGGTGTCATTCTCTGTGCGTTTATCGGTATTCCGCTTTATGAATATTTATTGGCAGTACCTTCTGCAAGTCGCTTGTTCTTGTTCCAGCTTGTGTGTGCCAGCGGTTTGGGCTTGATGATCGGCGGCTATTTCCCATTTATTTCAGACTATTTCCCAGCCAGACAACGTGCTTTGGGAATAGGACTTGGTTATAACGTGGGTGTTACTTTATTTGGAGCTTTATCCCCGATTGTATCAACCTATGCATTGAGTAAAGGCAATTTACAGGCGCCTGTGATTTATCTCTCGGTTGCAGCGATTATTTCAATTACCTCACTTTTACTCTGTCATCGAGGTATCAAATTACGTGCATCACAACTGGTTGTTTGAGTTGTTGATATGAATATTAAGATTATCTAGTGCATTTGAAATAAAGGATTAAATTTTAATTGAGCGTTGCTTAATAATTTGGCTTAAATTGTTGTGAATATTTTGTTCAAACCTGCTTTTTTAAAGTAGGTTTTTTTATTTTTTATAAGTTTTTCCTGAAAATATTTGAGTAGAAAAATATTCAACTGCGATGGAAAAGATATCAATTTAAAAAAATAAAGAGTTTGTGTAATTTAAAGGAATAGAAAAATGTTGGTTCATGGAGTGAAATATAATGTTTAGATCTATTTTATGTTTAAGTATATGCACATTACCAGTAGCAGCTTTTGCAGATATTAGCGTTGGTGATGAAAACTCTCCCTTTAAAGTATATGGGGTACTGGATTACGGGATAAATTATTCTCATTCAGATGTACAGGACTCACATGAGTTTCAAAGTGGGATGGATTATGCAAGCCGCTTAGGATTAAAACTGAATCTTAAATTAAATGACGACTTGTCTATTATTGGAAATGCAGAGTCAATGATCGATTTACGCAAAATGGAATTTGTGCGGAAGACGACTTTTGCTCGTGCAGAGTACTTAGGTTTGCAGTCCAAACAGTATGGAACGCTGGTGTATGGACGAGTTATGCCTGCCGTTGCTGGTGCATTAGAAGAGTTATTTGCCGCTCCTTTTACCCCGACAGCGATTGCGATTCAGGCTTACGACCTTGGCGCTGGTGCCCCTAATTATGATTTCAGAACCAGTCGGGCAGTCAGTTATACCACCCCAACATTTAAAAATACTTCGTTGACCATGCTCTATTCTCCAAACCAGATGGTTGGAGAGGGTTCCTATGTAACGGATGCGAAAAACTATGGCATTTTGGCGATTTATGATGATGGGGTAAATCGAGTAAGTGGATCCTATAATGAACTGATTAGCAATTTTTCAGTAAATTATAAAGGAGAGATTTTAAGCGATGTTAAAACCAAGGATTATCGTGCGCTTGTTCTAAGAAGAATGAATAAAAATTTAACTTTAATTGGTACGGCAGGATATTTTAAACCTGATAGTCCACATGCTGCTTCTGCTCAGGTTTATGGTGCAGCGATTAATTTTGAACAGCCGAAGTATAGTTTAAAAGCTTCTGTTTATCGACGTGATGTTGATCAGCAGGATCGGAGTGCGATGGTTTACTCGGCAGGTGCCAATTATCATATTAATAAACACCTAGATGCTTATATTCGTGCAGCCTATGTCGATAATAATGAAAATTCATTTTATACAATCAATGATATTGCATTAAGTGGTGCTGGAGATGATCCTTCAACTTATGGGGTGGGTTTAAAGTTTTCCTTCTAGTTTTTAAATATATCGTGAAATCAATTTAATTTCTTAAATTAACTCTATTTCACAAATCCATTTTTTTAAGGAGCAAAAAATGAATATTGAACCAATATTTTATCCACCATCTAAAAGTGAAATCCAGAATAGATTAATACGCGTTCAGGAACAGATGCAGAAGGAAGGTCTTGATCATTATGTATCCTTTTGTCCAGATAATATTTTTTATTTAACCAATTTTGCAAATGCAGTACATGAGCGGCCTTTTGTCTTGGTGATTCCTCAAAAGGGTGTACCAAAATTTATTGTCCCTCAACTGGAAATTCCGCATGTTCAATCTCGTGCTGTGAGTGAGATTGAACTTATTCCATATTTTGAATTTCCAGCGCCAGCAGGTCGGGCATGGAGTGATCGATTTAAAGAACTATTTGAGAGCAATCCGCGTATTGGTGTTGAATCAATTTGTCCCTTACAGATTTATTCTGAAATTCCTGGCGAGCGTATTCGTACCGATATCATTGATGATTTACGTATGATCAAATCGGATTATGAAAAAGGACGTCTGGCTTATGCATGTCAGTTAGCAACAGAAGGACATAATCTATTACTGTCATCTGCATATCCGGGTATGAACTTGATGGAAATGATTGGTCAGGTGAGAGAGCTTATTTTTACTCGTTTACTGACCGATAGTAGAGAACTTAATCCATTCGCTACCAGAATTTCGGCAGTATTTCAGCCGCCAAGTGTGTCTCATGATCCGCATAACTTTACCAATATTGATATGAGAATGGAGCCGGGCGGCCCACATGTATCGATTGTAAATGCAGTGATGAACGGTTACGGCGCTGAAGTTGAAAGAACCTTTTTTCTGGGTAAAGTGCCAGAAAATGCGAAAAAACCGTTTGAGATTATGCTGGAAGGTCGCCGTATTGCTTTCGAAATGGCAAAACCTGGTCAATTAATGAGTGAGGTTGATCGAACTGTGAATGACTATTTCCGAAAAGCTGGAATGGGGGATTATCTGCTACATCGTACCGGACATGGTATGGGGGTTACTGGGCATGAGGCGCCGTTCTTTGCGGAAGGTTATGATCGCCCGATTCAGGAAGGAATGTGTTTTACTATTGAACCAGGACTTTATATCGAAGGTGTGGGCGGTTTTCGCCATTCCGATACGGTCTTGATTGGCCCTGAGGGTCCTGTGATGTTGACCGATGGGCCAATTGAAATGGCTGAGTTGACCTTTCCGATCTAAGTTTAAATAAGTCAATAAAGGCCTATCTTGATTTGAGCTAGGCCTTTAATTGTGAGTCTGTTTAAATGACTTTATCTGGATTCATAACAAATCAGATCACGTAATTTTCTAACATTGCTGTTGAGCGGAATTCGACTATTCCAGATGATGATTTGAGGCTTGATGGTGAAACTTAATTCACGATTTAAAATCTGAAGATTATTATTTTTATGGAGCAGCCTCGCTAGATTACTGGACGTGACGGTGATTGAAGGATATTTCTCCATGATATTTAGAATCAGATGCGGTGGGTTATCTACTTCAATTAGATTTTTAGGCTGTTTTAGTCCTCTGGCCACCAGATTCGCGTCGAAACATTGACGCACAGGGCAGCTTGGAGCGGTCAGACACCACGGGTAATCTAACAAATCTTTTAAATCTTTATGTTCGGCAGGAATGTTTAGATGATGACTGGCAATCAATATCAATTGATGTTCATGTAATAAAATTGCACGTAAATCATGTTCGAGGTCATCGACTTCGGCCCGACAAATAGCCAAATCAATTTCACCTGCCCGTAAATAAGAGAGTAAAGATGTTTTATCGCCAGCTTTAATACTGATTTCTGTTTCAGGAGAAAGCTGTTTAAAACGTACAATTGCATTGGCAAGTGCATTTTCCAATGAAGGTGCATGTATACCGATTGAGATTTTACTGGCACGTGCACCTCTGAGTGAGGCAATTCTGTCGTGACCTTCGCGAAGTTGGGCTTCTATTTTTAAATAGGAGTCGATCAGGATTAAACATTCGGGCAGGGCAACCGGTTGTCCAACTTCTCTTCTGAAGAGTTGTTCACCATAGTTGGCTTCAATTTCTGCAAGAGCTTTGGAAACGGCAGATGTGGTCATATGCATCATCTGCGCGACTTTGGTCAGAGATTTATGCTGCTCTAACAAAGAAAGAATTTTTAGGTTCTTAAACTTCACCCGAGAACTAAAAAACGAATCTAAATCATCCATGATATGCTGTTTTAAAAATATTTCTAACTCGATTCTATAATCTTTCCGTGAGTGAATACTAATCTTATTTTCATGTGATGATGCATTCACTTTTACGCTGTAAATCCGCTAGGGTTATTTTTAAGATTTCTTGGCAAGCGTGCACGATCTCTATTTGATTCATCAAGAGAATAACCCTTAATATTCAGCCAAAAATCGAGCTGTTAATATTTTAAGCAGCCCCAGAAAAAGCTCCAGTAAGCTGAGGAAAAAATGAATCGAAAGTACGTCTCATTTTTCCCAACAAGCTTAAATTTCACACAGCAAATGAATATCTTCTGGCTCGAGTTGCCATAACTGCTGATCGGGTTTGTCCAATACTTGAGCGCCATGTTTGATATAAAAATCAACAGTTCGCTTGCTAGGTGTGGCAGAGATATAAAGATATTTTGCACCTAGCTGTATTGCAGATATTTTCGCTGCCTGCATGAGTTGTGCACCAATGCCTTGACCTTGCTGATCGGCATCGACATAAAAATAGTGCAAAAGTTTGGCATCTGGATAATCATGAATGATCTGATTGGATACCACTGAAATACCGACCATTTTTTCTTGCTGATTAAAGGCCCCGATGAATTCTGCTTGTTCGTGGTAGAGCTGTTTTAATTTAGGTGGATCATTTTGCAGATGATAAGCATCCCAATGCTGAACATCATAAAAACAGTCAACGAGTTGCAAACACTGTTGTTTGACATAATTTTGAGTAATCAGTTCACGTCGATGAATGTGTTGCCAGATCAAATCAATTTCTGAATATTGAAGCGGTCTTAAAATAATATTGATGCTGTTTTCCTTCTCTTTGTATTTGTTTATATTTTAACGGCTAACGTAGGTTTTAAACAGTTTATTTACATTAGAGACAATCTGTTAATCAAATCAGCTATACCTCATGTATAGATCGAATTATGCTGTCTGGAGTCATTAAAATAACAAGGAAAATTCCTGATGTCTTTACGGTTGTTATTCTCCCTGACTGGAAGCAGTCTTATTTTAATATTTACAGGTTGTACGCCATCTTCTCAATATTCGATTAGCGATAGTTTTGGTCCACAGCCCGTTTTACCTGAACCGCAGTCGAGATTGATCCCGACTGTCAATATTGCACCCGCTAAAGGCTGGCCAAAGGGCAAGATGCCTACTACTGTTGAAGGTCTAAAAGTTCAGGCATTTGCCAGTGGATTAGATCATCCTAGATGGTTGTATGTATTGCCGAATGGGGATGTGTTGGTTGCTGAAACAGATGCACCGCCAAAACCAGAGGATAGCAAGGGCATTCGCGGCAAGATCATGAAAATGGTAATGAATCGTGCAGGCTCCTCATTGCCAAGTGCCAATCGGATTCGCTTATTACGAGATAGCAATGGTGATGGCATTGCAGATCAGAATACGGTTTTTCTAAAAAATTTAAATTCGCCGTTTGGTATGGCCTTGGTGGGTAATATGCTTTATGTCGCCAATACGGATTCGCTGATGCGTTATCCCTATCAGGAGGATGCAACCCAAATAACGGAGAAAGGGATCAAGGTACTGGATTTACCCGCTGGGCCGCTCAATCATCATTGGACTAAAAATGTGATTGCCAATCCAGAAGGAACCAAACTTTATATCACGGTAGGTTCAAATAGTAATGTCGGGGAAAATGGGCTGGATCAGGAACAAGGTCGGGCACAGATTCTGGAATATGATATTGCCACTGCCAAGGTCAGACCGTATGCAACGGGACTGCGTAATCCAAATGGCTTGGGCTGGCAACCACAGGGTGGACAACTCTGGACGGTCGTTAATGAGCGCGATGAGCTTGGCAGTGATCTGGTTCCCGATTATATGACCTCTGTTAAAGACGGTGCCTTTTATGGTTGGCCGTACAGTTATTATGGTCAACATGTCGATAAACGGGTAAAACCACAAAATCCTGAGCTGGTTGCACGTGCACTAAAACCTGATTATGCCTTGGGTAACCATACTGCTTCTTTAGGCTTGGCCTTCTATGCGACAGAGCTTATGCCGCAGTATCGTGGAGGCGCATTCATTGGACAGCATGGTTCATGGAACCGCAAACCGCATAGTGGTTATAAAGTGATTTTCGTGCCTTTTCGAAATGGACAGCCTTATGGGCAACCGCAAGATGTGCTCACAGGTTTCTTAAATGAGAAAGGTCAAGCTTTGGGACGTCCAGTTGGCGTTGCAATTGATTTTTCAGGTGCGCTCTTGGTGGCTGACGATGTGGGCAATACGGTCTGGCGTGTCTCACCTGTTGCACAAACGACCTATGAAAGCCCAACGCAAAAGTATCAGCAGAAAAATTAGATATATCATCTAATTTTGCGCTATCCAAAACGTCGTTATTCATATAAAGTTTATATAAAATACATCTTCATTGTAAAACATTACAAATCTACTAAACTTTTGGTTCCATACTCAGTGGGACATAACAACATAAGGATAGCGTCATGCCACAGTATTTGCGTATCGCTGATAATATTTACAGGCATTTTGAAGAGGAAAAAAAGTTTAACGTTCCACTTCAAGATTGCCTCAATTTCATTGTTAAACAGTTACGTGAAGAACTTAAAGATACCGACTTAAAATTATTGTATAACTACATCGATTTCGTGGAAGGCTTTCAGGATAAGCCGACCAAAGACCATATTAGTATTGATGTTAGTTTAGTCCCCAACTATAAAAATAAAGATGAATTTGTATTGTGGTTAGCTGGCTTTATTGAACGGATTACTGAAGGCGGCGTCAAGAGACTTCCGCCGATTCATGAGGAAATACCAGCAGAGTTTACATTTGAACGTGATCTGAGCATTATTCTGGATAAGTTGAAAACCAGTTCTGCTGAGCAGATCAAATCGTATTTTGAAAGTGATGAATATAAGAATAATTAAAATAAAAAAATCATTGCGCTACAACGCTTTTCCATTCCATTGAATTATTTTTTAAAAAGGCTTTTTTATAGAAGCCTTTTTTATTGTGTCTTTCATTTAAGAAAATCTTCGAAAACAAAGCTTCAGTGTCGACGGTGAGAGGACTGTCATTCATTTTTTAGATTTTTATTATTTAATTGTTCTGAAAGATTAATTTAATGACCTTTAATGATATAAAGTGGGAATAGATAGACGGTTATGTATAGTTTGTGTGACACATTATGTATTTATAAAATAAAGCGTGATATAAATAGCGCACTAACGATGAACTTCTTGATGAATGTGTATATCGTAATCCCATTCTCTTCCCCAAGAGCTTGGGATTTTTTTTATTTGAACCTTAGCTTTTTAAAAAATGAGAATGAGAAATATAAGACAGCAGAGGAGATAAAATTAGAATTGAAATAATGAGAGACAGTTTTCAATATGAATGAAAGCATTTGGAGAATTGGTCTAACAACGCATCCTCCAAACTCAAGAAAATGAACGATGTATTACTTTTTTTGCTTAAAACGATATTTGCATTTCAGACAGCGATAGTCCTGAAAAATATTCTTGTCGACCAGAACACCTGCTTTTTTGCCGAAAATATTTCCAATTACTCCACCTGTGATACCTGCACCAATTGCACCGACAAACGTTCCTACCGTACCGCCGACAATCACACCTAAAGGGCCTGCAACTGTACCAATTGCTGCGCCTATTGATGCTCCACTTGCAGCACCACCAACTGTACCCGCCGTGGTTCCTGCGGCCGTGAGTAATACGCCGCCTGTAGTTCTCAATAACTTGTCATGATTACGTGTTTCAATTTCTGTAGAACCACATTTGGGGCATAGTATAGGTTTATCCATAAAACTATCCTGTTTTCTCTATTGATGACTTTGACGTTGCCAAATCAGAAGGGGGGAAATAACTTGCTCACTTTGGAAAAAAGTATATGTCTATACTTACGCGATCAGTTATATGCATAACGTATTATGGTTGATTCTAGCGGATACATGAAATAAGTATTTATAGTTCATGTAAATACTTTTACTCTCACCCAGCGCTCTAAGAGCTGGAACTTTTAAGCGTATTGTTGCCCCAGATAAATGAGTATCGCTTCTGCAAGAATAAGGCTGGGAATGGTTGCCTTATTCTTCATTAAAAATAATATGTTGCGTAACCTAAGCAAAACTAAGTCATCGCTACAGCTTTGGGTTCGGTCAGATGATTTAATTCATGACTGAGCGCGATCGCAAGATGTTCTGCTTTAGCATAGGCATGTTCTACGGATTGTCGATGACGATCATCCGCAAATTCCTGATATTCAGAAGCAATTTCATAGATTTTATCTACTCCTAAATATTTGCTCACCGTATGCAGGTGAGGTATCAGATGACTCATCTGTTCTCTGATCCCACCTTTTTCAAAACCAAATTCACCGCTTGAGCTAATAATCACCAACGTTTTGCCAGACAATGTCGGTTGCAAAGGAAAGTCACCGCGTGAAAGATCAAAATCAAAAGTCTTGTTCACGCGAGCGATTTGATCAAACCAGGCTTTGAGCTGAGCTGGCATGCCATAGTTGTACATGGGCGATGAAATGATGATGAGTTCAGCCGCCACAATCTCTGCAATCAATTGATCTGAAAGACCAAGTATTTGTTGTTGTTCTGCGCTTCTTTTTTGCTCTGGTGTAAATGCTGCACCCATCCATTCCTGAGTAATAAAAGGCGGTGGATTCATGCCTACATCACGATAAATATATTCATCTATAGCGAACTGTTTTTTCCAGCTTTGTATAAAGTGATGGGCAATGTTTTTGGAGATAGAGTTATGGTTCGGGTTAGGATTGTTGGCAGCGCGAATACTGGCATCGATATGTAAGATTGTACTCATTTGATCAGTCTCTGATTGATTGAATATACAGCCATTTTGGAATGAAGCAGAGCACTAGACAAACGAGTAAATCACAGCTATAGATGATTTTAAATCATCTATTATTTTCATAGGAGCGTGGCATGCACGTTTCTTTTCAGGCATTAAAAGCATTCGAGTCAGCCGCGCGCTTAGGTAGCTTTAAACTGGCAGCTGAGGAACTTTCGCTGACACCTACTGCGATTTCGCATCATGTTGCCAAGCTTGAGCATCGGTTAAGTGTTGATTTATTCCATCGCGAAGTTAGAAAAATTGTCCTCACCGAGATCGGGGAAAAATTAGCGAAGCAGATTTCGCAAGGATTTAGAACAATTGAGAATGCTGTGGAAGAGGTTAGGCTGGCGAGCAATGTGCTGAAAGTAACGACGACTTCATCTTTAGCGGCTTTGATTTTAATCCCAGCATTGCATGAATTTTCTTTGATCCATCCCGATATTTCTGTAGAGGTTTCAACAGGAGAGACCCTAGACCAGCAACTCTATAATTTGCCTGTACGTTTGGGCAATATTGCGACGGTGCCTGCCTCAGAGATTATTCGCTACGAAACATTTAATCTGTTTGGCCGACAACAGATTGATCCACTTGCTGCTGGCGATGAACCTATTGTGATTTTTACTACAGCGTGGAAAAACAAGACATTGGCTGCACCCCCTTTGGAAAAATGGTGTGCGTTAAACGGCATAGCGTCGTCAAATTTTATCGTGAAAACTTTTGATCAGGAACTGTTTGGTATTCAGGAAGCACTGGCTGGCAATGGATTTGTATTTGCCTCTACCACGTTAATGAGTCGATTACTAAAAATGCAACAGATTCAGCAATGCCAGACCCAATCGATTCGGTCAGAACTGTGTTATTACATTCCAGATAAAGAGAAGGTCAGCAATCGTAAGACACACGATTTAATTGAATGGCTGGAGCGAAAATTAAATGAATGATTTCGGTTCAAACCCAATATTTCATGATTGCTCATGAAAGACTGCGTTTGAACCAGTCACATTGATGATTTAAGGCAAGAACGTTTCTTGCAAATAGCTCCACAACATTTTGCCATCAATTTCTTCAATCAATGCACAAGAGCGGCGGATCAGAATGCCGGAAGCTTTGGTATGTTTTTCAGTATAAGTGAGCACAATGGCATCTGGTTTTTGCATTAAAATCTGCTCATCATAGATTTCAATCTGAATATCAGGCATTTTTCCCTGATTATTCGCAAACAAACCTTTAACTTCTTCTAATGAAATACGTTTGCCTGCTGCACCGACCATTTCAAAGTGATCGGCAAAATAGTCAATCAGTAGGGGAAGGTCTTGTTCTGAGTGTTTTCCGCTAAAAATCTTCTCGATCAGGACGTGCATGCTATGGATGCTTTCGATTGCCTGTTCTTTGATAAGAGCCATGTTCATTTCCATTGAAAATTGATTATCTCGCTTTATTTTAAAACAAAAATAAATGTAAAATTCAATATCATTTTAAAATAAATTTAAATTTCCTGTCTTTAGGTCTTCTTCGAGTTTAACCTTGTTTCTGAGATAAGATCTAATTTATCAATTGCTTAGTGTTATTAAAACCATTTTTTAATCTTCACTCCACCGTAAAATGTTAAATATTGCGTGCTGAATTGGTAAAAAAGGTATAACTTTATACCTAAAATATTATGGAAAATTCCATGTAAAAATAATAATTATAGAAGGAGGAAATTTACCTTATTGAAGGTCTGCCAGAAAAGGAGATGAGTTCTGGTCAACGGAGCCTTCAATAAGAAGACGCATTAGAAAAATACATTGACAAGGAAGCAAGATGGATACGCATTCAACAGAGCCAACACGTGCTCACTCAAATATATATGCATGGTATGTGGTATTACTCTGCATGTTGGCCTACATATTTTCTTTTATCGACCGGCAAATACTGGCGCTGATGATTGAGCCAATCAAAGCCGATCTTGGTCTTTCCGATACACAGTTCAGTTTATTACATGGTTTGGCCTTTTCATTGTTTTATGCCTTTATGGGCTTGCCGCTGGCCTATCTGGCAGACCGTTTTTCACGTCCAAAAATTATTGCTATCGGGGTGGTGTTCTGGAGTATTGCAACGGCATTTTGTGGTCTAAGTAAAAACTTTATTCAACTATTTTTGAGTCGTATGGGTGTGGGTGTGGGCGAAGCTGCTTTGTCACCTGCCGCTTATTCGATGTTTAGCGATATGTTTAGTAAGGACAAGCTAGGCCGTGCTGTGGCGGTATATTCGATAGGTTCCTTTGTTGGTGGCGGTATTGCTTTTCTGGTGGGTGGTTATGTGATTGGTTTACTGAAAAATATGGATACCATCATGGTTCCAGTTTTTGGTGCACTCAAGGCATGGCAAGCTGCATTTATTATTGTCGGTCTACCTGGGGTATTTATTGGTTTACTGGTTTTATTGACGGTAAGAGAGCCACAGCGTAAAGGCCAACGTTTAAATGCACAGGGGCAGGTTGAAAAGACCAGCATGAAAGATGCGTTTAAGTTTATCAAAAAGCATGGCCGTACTTTTAAATGTCATTATTTAGGCTTTACCTTCTACGCAATGGCTTTGTATTGCCTGATCAGCTGGTCGCCCGCATTTTATATGCGTAAGTTTGGTTTAACCCCGACTGAAGCGGGTTATATGCTGGGCAGTGTGTTATTGGTGGCTAATATTCTAGGCGTATTCTGTGCAGGTTGGTTGAATGACTGGTTTATTCAGAAGGGTCGTAAAGATGCACCGATGATTACAGGCGTGATTGGTATTGTCGGTTTAATTATCCCGATGATGGTGTTTACGCAAGTGAATGAGTTGTGGTTGTCGGTGGTGTTTCTGGTGCCTGCGATGTTCTTTGCTTCCTTCCCGATGCCGATCTCAACCACCGCTATGCAAATGCTGGCGCCAAATCAGTTACGTGCACAAATTTCAGCAGTTTTCTTGTTGATTAGTAATCTGGTTGCGGTCGGGATAGGCACCACATTGGTGGCATTGATTACCGATAAAATCTTTGAAAATCCATTGATGGTCGGGATGTCACTGTCAATTGTTGGGACGATCTCTTGTGTACTAGCTTTCATTCTATTGAAAAAAGGCTGTCAGGCATTTAGCGACAGTATGCAACAGGAACATGCTTCTTGATCTGATCAAAGTGCAAGTGTTAAGAGCCCATTCTTTTGCAATGGGCTTTGTGCTTTGCCCGTGACATTCATAAGAAGGGAGTGAAGTGATGCAAACGAGTTTTAAACTGGATCATTTACATTATCTGGATGAATTTTTATTATTTCAGTCCAATGATTACCAGACCATTAAAGATCAAATCAGTCATTATCTCTGCCCGCATCGTTTTGATGTTGAGACCCAAGAGCCGCTGAACACGCGCTTGAATGGTTTTAGTTTTGGCAATGGGGCGCTGTATGATCTGAAATATAGTGCACCCGTGGTGATCTGTATTGATGACAGTTCGAGTTTTTACCTGTTCAGGATTACGCTGGAAGGGCAATGTCAGGTCGGGGCGGCAAACCAGCAACTGCTACAATCCGTAGGTATTATGTCGGTCACGCATCCGTATACCCGACAGCAGATTGTCACCAATCAGCATTGCCGTAATATTATTTTGAAATTGTCCAAACAAGAGATCGAAACCCAGCTGTTTAAAATGCTGGGCCATACCAGTCAGGCACCTGTCTGGTTCGATAGCGGTTTATCTTGTACTGCGGAAGGGATCAGCTCAATTGTAGAAACGCTGAATTATCTCTGTCATGCCTATTATAATATTCAGAACTGGAGCTTTATTTCAGCCAGTTTTACTCAATATCTGATTGAGCTGATTTTGCTTAAAATCCCCAATAATTATAGTGAGCAGTTGAATGCACAGCGTCAGCAGCTTGTGCCAGGCTATATCAAAAAAGCACAGCAGTATATTCAGGACAATCTGCATCAAGCGATTTCATTGGCAACGTTGAGTCAATATTGTGAGGTATCGATCCGCAGCCTACAAAAGGGCTTTAGCCAATATCTACAGCAGACACCCGTCGAATATATCCGTGAGCAACGTCTGGAACGGGTACATTCCGCTTTACAGCAGGCAGTGGATCATCAAACTGTGACCGATATTTTACTGGATCATGGTATTCAAAGTTTTGGACATTTCTCTACCTTGTATAAAAAGCGCTTCGGCTGTCTGCCTTCACACACCTTAAAAATGAATCCTGTGCAACTGGGTGAAACACTGTCGTAAATGGAATAATCACTGCGCATTTGGATAAGCCCGTTTACGCTGACCGTTCTATGCTGAATGACAAATCAAGCAGCAGGAACGCACATGAAAATTACAGTACTCGGTGGTGGACACGGATGTTATGCAGCAGCGGCGGAAATGGCAGAAAAAGGTCATGAGGTGAAATTATGGCGCCGTGATCGCGACGCATTACAACAGTTGGCGGCAACAGGCGAACTTAAGATTAAAGATTATCAAGGAGATCGTGCTGTCACTGTCGGTTTTGAGCAGAGTCAGATTAATCTGACCGATGATTTACAACATGCCATTCAGCATGCCGAGCTGATTATTATTCCTTTACCCGCAACCACACATCTGGATTTGGCTCAGCAGGCTGCACCTTTCTTTCAAGCGGGCCAAGTGGTGTATTTACCGCCTGCAACCTTTGGTACTTTTATTTTTGCCAAAGCCATGCGCGAGGCAGGTAACACAGCACAAGTGGCTTTTGCCGAAACAGGAACCTTACCGTATTTGGTACGTAAGCACGGGGTCAATCAGATCGTGGTGAGTGGCTATGCAACCCGTCTACCAACGGGGGTATTCCCAAGCAGCTTGTCCGAGCATGCATTCCAAATTTTAAAACAGGCGTATCCAAGTGTTGAGCCAATTGAAGACAGCTTGAGTGGTGCATTAATGAATGCGGGACCGATTATTCATCCACCGTTGATTTTGATGAACGCGGGGCCATTGGAACATTTTGAGGCTTGGGATATTCATAATGAAGGCACACAACCTTCGATTCGCCGTGTCACCAATCAGCTTGACGCAGAGCGTATGCATGTACGTGAAGCATTGGGTTATTCTGCACCGCATTTTCCACTAGCAGACCACTACAATAAAGATGGTGAAGGAGATGAATGGATGTATGGCCGTGGGGCACATGGCAAATTAACCGATAGTGGTGACTGGCGTGAGGACATCAACTTACAGACACATCGTTACATGCTGGAAGATACGCGTCTGGGGCTATCCTTTCTGGTTTCAGTGGGACGTTGGGCGGGTGTCGCTACCCCTGTGGCAGAAGGACTACTGAATATTGCTTCTGCGGTGACAGGCAAGGATTTGTATCAGGACGGACGGACGTTTGAGAATCTGGGGCTGGCAAATAAAAGCAAAGCTGAGTTGCAAGCGACTTTGCAGCAAGGAGTTTAGGATGAACCCAATTCAACACGTTGCCGTACTCGGCGCTGGGCGAATGGGCAAAGCCATTGCAATTGCCTTTGCCTATGCGGGATTAAACGTGGCTTTAATCGATGCCCGACAACGCACGGAGACTGAGTTTGAGCAATATCAGACTCAGATCCAAACCGACTTAAAACAAGAATTGCAGTTGTTGGAAAGTATCCAGTTTATTCAATCTGAACAAACCGTATTTATTCTGGATCAGATTAAGATTTTAAGTCGCGAGGCTTCAATATCAGTCTTAGCCCACTGTGATCTGGTGATGGAAGGTGTACCCGAGGTTAGGCAAGCCAAAGAAGATATTTTTACTTGGCTAGATCATTATATTACGCCGACTTGTATTGTTGCATCGACGACGTCAACCTTTCTGGTCACGGATATTGCGCACATGATTTCTCATCCAGAACGGGTGGTGAATGCGCATTGGCTCAATCCTGCCTATCTGATTCCGCTGGTTGAGTTAAGTCGTTCTGAGCAAACTTCAGATGAGGCAGTAAATACCTTGAAAAGCTTCTTGCAGGCAATTGGCAAAGTGCCCGTGGTTTGTAATGCTCGAGCAGGTTATATCGTGCCGCGGATTCAGGCGCTGGCAATGAATGAAGCGGCGCGAATGGTGGAAGAAGGTGTGGCTTCGGCAGAAGATATTGATATTGCTATTCGGACTGGATTCGGCCTGCGCTTTTCTGTACTGGGCTTGCTGGAATTTATTGACTGGGGAGGTGGCGATATTCTGTATTATGCTTCGCAATATTTACAGCAAGAACTTGGGGAACGTTATCGAACGCCTGAGATTATTGCCGAGAATATGCGACAGCAACGTAATGGCTTGAGAGAAAAGCAGGGGTTTTATAATTATCAGCAAGTTGATATTGCAGCTTATAAACAGCAAGTACTGCATACTTTTTCAGACCGAATCGCCACAAATCAGCTCAAACCGCCGTTTAATATTTTCAATCAGCAATAGATTTGATTGAAACCTAAGCCCATCTCTGAATAGACATGGGTTTTTTGCTGTCTTAACTCGATGGCATCAAATCAAACAGTTTTTTCAATTGACCATTCAGCTGATGCAGTTCAGCATCATCAAAAGCATTCAGAATCCCAGATAAAGTGACCTGACTGATCTGATTAATTTGTTCGACCAGCTCTTTGCCTTTGTCGGTTAGCTTGACCATTGAGATGCGTTCATCTGCTTCTGATGAAAAAACTTGCACAATATCATCTTCAACCAGACGATAAATGGCTTTGGTTGCCGTCGTTAGTTTGAGCGTAGAAAGGTTGGCAATCTCGGTAATGCTCGCTTGTTGCAGGGCATTGGTACTTAAAATAATTTTACGACGTGTATTATCGATTCCTAATTTTTTTATTGATTTTTCAATAAGCTGTGTGTATTTACCATTCACCTGCGAGATCCAGAAAAAAGGATAGCTTTGTAAGCTGCTCGGTTCATTGTTAGGTAGAAATTGTTCTAAATGAGTAAGCATAGCCAAGTCGTAACTTTATAAAAATGGACGATGATCATTATACAAAAATTAGAAACATTTTCTTTGTTCTTCATCATGAAAAATACTTGACAATTACATTACTTTTTCCGATATTTGTATTAATTATAAAAATACATGGAAAAGTGAATGAATATTGTTGTACAAGAGGTACACAAAGGTACAGGTGCACTGAAGGTCATGGTGAAAGATTCCATTGATATTCAAGGCATGAAAACCATGGCGGGCAGTAAAGCCTTGATGCAGAGTCAAGCCGCAACTGCCAATGCCGAAGTCGTCGAGCGTATTTTGGCAGCAGATTGTCAAATTACGGCGAAAACTAATTTGCATGAACTGGCTTTCGGGATCACAGGGATTAACCATACTTTTGGTACGGCGATTAACCCAAAATATCCTGAATTGATTCCGGGTGGATCCTCTAGCGGTTCTGCGGCGGCAGTTGCAGCTGGTCTGGCAGATTTCACATTAGGCACGGATACAGGCGGCTCGATTCGTATGCCTGCGGCATGTTGTGGAGTGTATGGTTTAAAGCCAACCTTTGGGCGAGTTAGCCGTCAAGGTGTCCATCCAGCTAGCAGTTCACTGGATTGTGTTGGCCCTTTTGCAAATTCAGTTGAAATGATTGAAAGTGCCATGCAAATCATTGATCCAACGTTCCATGCACAGGCTGAATTAGCACAGGCACCGAAACTGGCGTGGCTCAATGTTGATGCTGATTCAGACGTCATTGAGACGATCCAGCAATATCTGAACCAAGCCAATCTGACAGCATCAGCTGTGACGCTGGAAGGCTTTGAAGCCGCCTTCGATGCGGGCATGCAGATCATTAATTATGAAAATTGGCAGGCTTACGGTGAGTTGACCCAAACAGGCTTGTTGGGTGCTGACGTCAATGGACGTTTGCTGAAAGCAGCCGACACCACATTGGCCCAAGTCAAACAGGCAGAACAGGTTAAAGCAGATTTTACCGCTGAGATTGATGCTTTGCTGACCCAATACGATGCCTTGATTTTACCGACTTTGCCGCAGCTGCCGCCTAAGGTTGCTGATGCTGAAAATACCGTGGCTTTTTTAAATCTTACTGGTTTGGTTCGACCATTTAACCTTTCTGGGCATCCTGTGATTTCAGTACCACTGGAAACTGAACAAGGTCTGCCAGTGGGTTTACAAATTGTGGCGAAACGGAATGCGGATGAATATTTGTGTGCGATTGCGAAATATATCGTGAAAGCTGCGCAATAAATGACAAGGAATTAGGGAATGAATCATTTAGCGACAAAGGAATTTGTAATGGACAGCAATACAACGCAATTAGATGCCTTATGTCAGGAAATTCGTGAACGTGCCTGCACAGGGGAGTTCGATAATCAGGCCTATGTCAGTCAGGACATCATCGACAAACTAAAACAGATTGGCGTTTACCGTGCTTTGGTTCCAAAACGTTTTGGTGGCAATGAATGGTCTCCAAAACAGTTTTGTGAATTGATCGAACAATTGTCTAAGGCCGATGGCTCAGTTGGCTGGGTCGCAAGTTTTGGTATGAGTCCTGCCTATTTGGGCAGTTTGCCAGAAGCAACGCTTGAGCAGTTGTATAAAGATAGCCCTGACATTGTGTTTGCAGGTGGTATTTTCCCTCCACAACCCGCTGAAATTACCGATGCAGGTGTGGTGGTGAGTGGGCGCTGGAAGTTTTCCAGTGGCTGTATGGGCGCGGATATTGTCGGTGTTGGCATTTCTCCACAAAAGGACAACGAAGCCCAAGGTCTACCGCGTATGGCGGTGATGCCAGCCAATAAAGCTCAAATCGATATGACGTGGGACACGGTCGGTCTGAAAGGTACAGGCAGCCATGATTTGGTGGTGAAAGATGTGTTGGTGGCGAAGGAGTGGACTTTTGTCCGTGGTGAACCTTCAAAACTCCCTGAGCCATTTTTTAAATATCCATCTTTATCTTTAGCCACTCAGGTCTTAACCGTGGTGGGAATTGGTGTCGCAGCCGCAGCGCTCGAAGAGTTTCAAAAACTGGCACCCGGTAAATCTTCGATTACTGGTGGGGCCGAAATTGCCAATCGTCCAGTGACTCAATATGAATTTGCCCAAGCTGAAGCTGAGTTTAAGGCTGCACGCGTCTGGTTCTACGACACCATGCAAATCGTCTGGAATGAAGTGCTGGCAGGACGCACCCCAAGCGCAGAACAGATCAGTGATATGCGTTTGTCTTGCACCCATGTGGCTCGTGTTTGCGCCCGTGTAACGCGCAAAATCCAGATGCTGGCAGGGATGACAGCCATTTATACCCATAACCCATTTAGCCGCTTTGTGAATGATACCAATGTGGTGACCCAGCATGCCTTTATGGGCGATGCCACTTTACAGAATGCAGGTTTGGTCAGCTTTGGCATGAAACCAGCACCCGGTTATTTATAAGCCTGATTGGATTAAAGATTGGAATGGCAAGGATGAATGACATGAATGCGCAAGTGGATTTAACGGTGGTATTACAACGTCTACAACAGCTTGAAGCCCAAAATGCGATCCGTAACTGCATTAACCGTTATATGGAAATTTGTGATGCCTTGAATGCCGATACCAACCTGAATGAATTGATGGATTTATTTGATCAGGACAGCGTTTGGGAAGGCATAGGCGAAAAATATGCTCAGTCTTTTGGTCGTTATGCTTCATGGCAAGCCATTTATGACATGTTCAAAAGCTACACCCAAAAGCAGTCGCATTTTGTCATGAATGCGCATTTTGTTAGCTCAGAGCAAATTTATATCGAAGCAGATCAGGCCAATGCCAGCTGGTTGATGTTGCAAACCTCAACCTTCCGTGATGGTCGTAGCCATTTAAATGCCGCCAAACTCACCGTGCAATTTAAACAGCAAAGCGATGGTCGCTGGAAGATCAAACATTTTCAGACTGAAAACATTTTTAGTCGCCCTGTATCTCACTGGGATAGTACAGCCACATTGCCAGTACCGTCTCAGCAATAAACTGATGGATAGATCGAAAAGGATAGTTGATATGAACAGTATTATTCCAATGCATAACATTGAAATGGATTACAACGAGTTAGTTCAAAGTGATCGTGCCCACACTTCTTTATATAAAGATGAACGCATCTTTGAAGAAGAGATGGAAAAGATTTATTACAGCACTTGGGTGTGGGTGGCACATGCCAGTGAGATTCCTGATGCAGGCAGTTATAAGACCATCAATATTGGCAAACAACCTGTTGTGGTGGTACGTGACCGTAAGAAAAAAGTGCATGTTCTGCTGAACCGTTGTCGTCATCGTGCCGCAACCGTGTGCGAACATAAAAAAGGTAAAACCAACAGTTTTGTTTGCCCATATCATGGCTGGAGTTATGCACTGGATGGTTCATTACGCGGTGTACCTTCACCTGAAAGCTATGGCGAATGTCTGGATAAATCTGAATTTCCATTAATCAGCCTGCGTGTTGAAGAGTACAACGGCATGATTTTCGCGACCTTTAAACAGGATATTGAACCTTTAGAAGATTTCCTCGGCGCTGCGAAAAAGTGGATCGACTTATTCATGAAACAAGGCGCAGGTTATCCGATCAAAGTGTTAGGTGAACATCGTTTCCGTTTTCCGGGTAACTGGAAAATCCAGCTGGAAAATACTACCGATGCTTACCACTTCCCATTGGTACACAAGTCATTCTTAAGTTCAGTCGATGAAAAAACCGAAGAACTGTTTAACTTTGAAAATCAACCGGGCTATGTCGAAGACTTAGGCAATGGTCACAGTGTGATGGTGATGATTCCTGAACTGGTTGATCTGGATGAAGAGTTGATGGAACGTCCAATTCAGGAACGTTTTGAAGACCTGGCTCAAGCCTTGCGTGATGAAGGACATGAAGAACTGGAAGTACGCCGTATTGTACGTGCGGTGGGTGGTTCTGGATTTAACCTGAACATCTTCCCGAATATTGCCTGCTCAATGGCGTTCTTCCGTGTCATGCAACCGATTTCTGTCAATGAAACTGAAATTCATCATTCCGTGATTACCATGGATGGTGGCCCACAAATTGCCAACCAGTATCGTTTACGTCTACACGAACATTTCCAAGGGCCGTTTGGCTTCGGTACACCAGATGATTCAGAAGCATGGGAGCGTGTACAACATGGTGCCAATGCCGGTAATGATTTATGGATTATGCTGAATCGCGGTCTGCCAGGTGAAGTCAAAACTGAAGATGGCTTAAAGAGCGATGTGAGTGCTGAAACAGGGATGCGTGCTGCTTATCAGCAGTGGAAAAAGTTGATGACGGCTTAAGGAGAGTGCCATGAAAACCGATTTAAATTTACTCAATGAAGTGACTGCATTTGTCTGGGCAGAAGCGGATATGCTGGATCATTCTGAGCATGATAGCTGGCTGGATCTCTGGAATGAAAAAGGCGTGTACATCATCCCGATCGATCCAAAACTGACGGATTATGAAAATAATCTGAACTATGCGTATGACGATCATCACATGCGTAAATTACGCGTTGCCCGTCTGGAAAATGGTGAGGCGATTTCAGCTTCGCCAAAAGCCAATACGGTACGTAGTGTGTCACGCGTTCGTATTCTCAAAGATGAAGATGGTGAAATTGTCTTACGTTGCGCACAAAACTTGCGTGAGTTCCGCAAAGAAAATCTTAAACATTATACCGCTGACGTGACTTTCCATTTGGTTCGTGATGCAGAACAAGGGTTTAAGATCAACTACAAAATTATCAATTTAGTTAACTCGACCGATACCTTGGCGGGTATCAGTTACATTCTCTAGGAGCAAAAAATGAAACAGGTTGTTTTAGTCACAGGTGCCGCTTCTGGTTTAGGGAATGTCATTGCCGAATATTTTGCAGCGCAAGGGCATCAGGTGATCCTGTCTGCCAGTACTTTAGAGAAAGCAGAGCAAGCCAAAGCGCGTAGTCCACATGCAGAGAATCTATTTCCACTGAAACTGGATATTTCCGTTGAGGCTGATTTTCATGCAGCTGTGCAGTGGATTCAGCAGACATTCTCAAAACTGGATGTGTTAATCAACAATGCCACCATGACCAAAGCAACGCCTGTTTTAGAGATTAGCGCGGCGGATTTTGACATGATCACGCAAGTGAATCAGCGTGGCACGTTCCAGTCTTGCCAGATCATTGGCAAATATATGGCAGCGCAAGGGTATGGTCGTATTGTCAATATGGCATCTCTAGCCGGACAAAATGGTGGTACTGCAACTGGTGCGCATTATGCAGCGACTAAAGGCGCCATTATTACCCTGACCAAAATCTTTGCCAAAGAGTTTGCAGCCCAAGGCGTTACGGTGAATGCGATTGCGCCTGGGCCAATGGAATCACCGATTGTGCACAGTGTCGTGTCTGACGAAAAAATGGCGCAATTTATTCAAAATATTCCCGTTAAGGCATTAGGCAGCATGGAATTTATTGCCGAGACCTGTGCGCTATTGGCAAGTCCAAGTGCAGCTTTTGTGACAGGGGCAACATGGGATATTAACGGTGGATTATTTATGCGTTAAGCCTCAGGCGAGATGCATATCAGGGAGAGAAATCATGACGATACTGTATAACGTGGTGGTAAAAAACCGTCATGTCGAAGGTGGGAATGTTGCAGTCATGGAATTTGAATCTGCAAATTCGACCGTATTACCCAAAATTGAAGCGGGTGCGCATATTGATGTGCACCTCCCGAATGGCATGGTGCGTCAGTACTCATTATGTCAAAACCCGAATGATGTCGGTAAGTTTAGACTTGGGATTTTACGCGATCCAGAATCACGTGGCGGTTCAGTGTCGGCCTTTGATGATTTAAAGGATGGCATGCAGATTCAGGTCAGTGAACCGAAAAACCTGTTTCCTTTAGTGAAATCCAAACATGCTGTGTTGGTGGGTGGCGGTATCGGGATTACCCCACTGATTACGATGGCTTATCAGTTGGCACAGGAAGGCACTTCTTTTGAACTGCATTACTGCGGTGCAAGCCCAGAACGCTGTGCTTTTGTCGATGAAATTAAACATGGCATCTTGGCACCTTTCACGACCTTTCATTTTAAATCGGAAGGGGCGAGCCACCGTGAGTTTTTCCAATCCGCCATTCAAGACATTGATAAAGATAGTCATATCTATACCTGTGGCCCGAATGGATTTATGGATTGGGTGATCAATTTAGCCCTGACACAGAATTTTCCCGAACAGCAAATCCATAAGGAATATTTTCAGGTTGAAGTAGAAACAGGTGGTGATGCATTTGAAGTCGTGGCACAGCAAAGTGGCAAGATCATTATGGTCAATGCAGAAGAAACCATTTTGCAGGCGTTGGCGCGTGAAGGCATCGAGATTGAAATGTCATGTGAACAAGGCGTTTGCGGTACCTGTATGTGCGATGTGATCGAAGGTGAACCTGATCATCGCGACGTGTATTTTACCGATGAAGAAAAAGCCAGTAACGAGCAGATATTGGTGTGCTGTTCACGTTCTAAGTCAGCACGGTTGGTACTGGATATTTAAGCGATTTAATCAGGATAAATTGGTATCAAATATCGGTCAGAAACAGGATAAAAGATTCAGGAGAGAATAATGAATTCACTAAAATCAATGGATGAAATAACAATAGATCCAATGCGATTCAGACGTGCTTTGGGAAATTTTGCGACAGGTGTCACCATCATGACCGCGCAAAATGAACAAGGTGAAAAGGTAGGTGTAACTGCTAATAGTTTTAATTCAGTGTCTTTAGATCCACCGCTAATTTTATGGAGTATTGATAAAAACTCATCTAGTTTCCCAGTATTTGAACAGGCTTCACATTTTGCCGTGAATATTCTATCGGGCTCGCAGATCGAGTTATCCAATAAATTTTCACGCCGTAATATCGATAAATATGAAGGCACCAGTTATCAGACTGGGGCGGGTCAGGCACCCATTCTGGATCACTGTTCTGCGGTCTTTGAATGTGAGCGTCATGACATTATTGAAGGTGGTGATCACTGGATTATTATTGGCAAAGTGGTGCGTTTCCGTGATGAAGGACGTAGTCCGCTGGTTTATCATCAAGGGGCTTACTCGGGTGTGATTCCTCATCCCTTACTCCAGTTAAAAGAGACGGTTGAAGCTGAAGACATTGGTGAAATGCATCAAGGCCATTTATATAGCAATGTTTGTTATCTGATGAGCCGTGCATTCAAGTTTTATCAGACCGATTATATTCCCAAGCAACTGGTAACTGGTTTCCGCACCAGCGAAGCACGTTTATTATTGGTGCTCGGTAGCGGGACTGCATCGAATAAGGCAGATTTGCCACGTGATATTGCCATGCCGATGCGAGAAGTGGAGCAGGCTGCATCGATTTTGCAAAAGGACGGTTTGCTGATTGAGAGCGACGGATTTTTTAAACTGACCGAAAAAGGCAAAAAAACTGCACACTATCTATTTGATATTGCAGATAGCCATCAAAATGAGGTGTTTGAAAAATATTCAGATGAGCAAAAAGATATTTTTATTACCATGTTAAGAGACTTTGCTGGTGTAGCATAAGCAGGATGAGGCTGATAAGTTGAAACGATTTATCAGCTTTCTTATATCAACTCTCTAAGCAATCAATAAAAAGAATGTGCAAGGACGTATATTTGACAGAAAAATTTAACGTGTGAATACCGTAGCAACAAGGACGTGAGCGGATGAACCAATATGTAAGTGATGCACTGTTAAGCTGGACGCATCATATTAAAAATGTATGCGGCAATTTTGAAACGGATTTTGATGGTACCCGTAATTTATTCATTGGTGAGGTGCAGTGTTTTTTATTGGGTGATACCGAGATTGCTTTTATCAAAAATAATGCCAATAAAATTGTCCGAAAAGCGGATGAGGTCGATCGGGTCAATAATCGGTTTTGTTTTTTGATTCTGCAATATTCAGGAAAAATGCTGCTGAATTATAAAAATGAAACTTTAACCTTGAATGAGGGTGATATCGTTTTACTTGATCCTGTTGAAACCATTTCGATGTTTCCACAAGGTTTGGTGAGTCAAATTTCGGTGCATCTGTCTCGGGAAAAGTTACTGAAAGAGCATATTAGTTCGGAGTATTTTGGCAAACTCATTACCCAAAATATGAGCGGTTTTTTACTCAAGAATATTCTGAAAAATATGTCGCCTGAAAATATTAAACTCTGGTATGCGACTGAAGATGGCAATGCATTTGAAGATGCGCTGATTGCCCTAATCAAGCCGACCATTAATTATAAAAATATGAATCATACCGATAATCTTTTAGAAAAAGCCGAGCGCTATATTATTGAGAATTTAGCCAAACCTGATCTTTCTCCTAAGCTCATTGCCGCACATATTGGTGTATCGCTACGGCATCTTTATCGATTATTTGTCCAAGAAAACCTATCGATTAACAAATATATACAGCTCAAACGTTTGGAAAGAGTCAAAACAGATCTACTGGATAAAAGAAATAAACAAAGTTCGATTACCCAGCTTGCCTTGAAATGGGGTTTTTGGGATGGCGCTCATTTCTCAAAAATCTTTAAAAAAACCTATGGCATCTCTCCGAAAGAATTTAGGGAAACGATGTTGGCTTAAGCATTTTTGATGTCATTTTTAGACAAGTTCGAGGTCATTCCTGAACAAGCTAGACCGATGCAACTGTGTTGAAATTAAATCAATAAGGAAAGGTTTGAACGACCAAAGAAAACCAAAATCTTAGGTTGATCTTACCTGTTTCACACAGTGGAAAGTGCATTTTAACGATCCATCAAAGATCGTTCAGGGATAGACAGAAAAGGATGAAGATGATGCTTAAACAACAATTATTCAAAGATATACAAAAAATATTAGCGCTTAACCTATCCATTGCTGCGAGCTGTTGGGGCTTGACTACGCAGGCTTATGCGCATGGTGGACATGCCGAAATGGTACCGCTTTATCAAAACATGAGTGAGCAGGGCGCCAAAGTTGTTAAAGATGATTTTACCAATAGCTACACCATCACCAAAGGTTCCATGCAGGTCAGAGCCAAACCTAATTCAGATCAGGTTTTGGTCAATGGAAAACCCTTAAAACTGAGCGTACCTTTATTAATTAAAGATGGTAAACCCGTTATTGGTAAAGACTTTTTCAATGAAGTGTTTCAGTCGGGTTTAGATCAGACTTTTAAAGTTGAAAATACCTTTCATCCTCTCAATAGTCTAAATACAGATGAAATCAAAAAGACTTTTGATGTGATTAATCGCTCAAAATATGCCTATAAAAATATGCGTTTTGCTGAGTTAAAGCTTAAAGAACCTGAAAAGGCCAAAGTTTGGGATTTCTTTATCAATCATAAAGAATATAAAGATGATCGCATGGCCTCTTTTATTTTATTAAAAGGCAACCAAGCGATTGAAGGTGAAGTAAATCTGAATACACAGCAAGTCACGAAATGGAATGTCCTTAAAGATACACACGGTATGGTGTTACTGGATAACTTCGAGACTGTACAACGTGTGATTGAAGCAAGCAAAGAATATCAGGATGCTTTACGGAAACGTGGCATCACAGATGTCAAGAAAGTGATTACCAATCCATTAACTGTCGGCTATTTTGGCGGTAAAGATGGCTTGGATAAACAGCTTAACGTTTTAAAAGTTGTGTCTTATCTCGATACGGGAGATGGTAACTATTGGGCGCATCCGATTGAAAATCTGGTCGCTGTGGTGGATCTGGATAAAGAAAAAATTATCAAAATCGAAGAAGGGGCAATGATTCCTGTTCCAATGGTAGATCGTCCTTATGCCACCAAAAATACCAAACCACCTAAAATTAAGCCGCTCAATATAAGTGAGCCTGAAGGCAAGAATTTTACCATTACAGGACAAACCGTACATTGGGGGAATTGGTGTTTCCATGTCGCACTAGACTCTCGTGTTGGCCTGCAACTTTCAACCGTGACATACAAAGATAAAGGCGTAAAACGTAAGGTCATGTATGAAGGTAATCTGGGCGGTATGGTGGTTCCATATGGTGATCCAGATATGGGCTGGTACTTTAAATCTTATCTGGACTCAGGTGAGTATGGGATGGGAACACTCACATCAGCCATTCAACTGGGGACTGATGCACCAGAAAATGCAGTCTTACTGGATGCGGTCATAGCAGACTATAAAGGCCAGCCACAAGTGATTCCAAACGCAATAGCCATCTTTGAGCGCTATGCAGGGCCTGAATACAAACACCAAGAAATATTTGGTGATCAAGACGCAAGTGAAGCACGCCGTGAACTTGTCGTGCGCTGGATTAGCACAGTGGGTAATTACGATTACATGTTTGACTGGGTCTTTGCCCAAAATGGCGTGATTGGCATTAATGCAGGTGCAACGGGTATTGAAGCGGTTAAAGGTGTTAAGTCACGCACCATGCATGACAGTACCGCCAAAGAAGACACTAAATATGGCACTCTGATTGACCATAATATCGTGGGTACAACCCATCAACACATCTATAACTTCCGCTTGGATATGGATGTAGATGGGGAAAACAACAGCTTTATGCACATGGACCCTGTGGTGAAGGCCAATGACAGAGGTGGTGTGCGTACAAGCACGATGCAAATTGACAGTAAAGTGATTAGCAATGAGCAAAATGCGGCTGAAAAATTTGATCCATCTACCATTCGTTTACTGACCAATTTCAACAAGGAAAATAAATTAGGTAATCCTGTTTCTTACCAATTGATTCCATTTGCAGGTGGAACACACCCTGTGGCGAAAGGAGCCAATTTTTCCAAAGATGAATGGTTGTTTAAACGTTTGAATTTTATGGATAAGCAAATTTGGGTGACGCAGTACAATCCAGATGAACGCTATCCTGAAGGGAAATATTCCAACCGATCGACTCATGACACAGGCTTAGGTCAATTCATTAGCAACAATGACAATATTGAAAACAAAGACCTCGTGGTCTGGATGACCACAGGAACCACCCATGTGGCGCGTGCTGAAGAATGGCCGATCATGCCAACAGAGTGGGTTTATACCTTGATCAAACCGTGGAATTTCTTTGATAGTACCCCGACGTTGAATTTGGGTGAAGAAGAGCAAAATACGCAGCTCGACCATCACTAAAAGTGCAAATGAGCCAGAAAGGGTAACGTGAGCTTACCCTAAGCTGAGCATCCAGCAGTCCGCTGACAAAAAAGGAATTTTGTATGAAAACGCTACTTTCTCAAGTCATGAGAGGGACTCTCTTTGTCTCATTTTTTTCAACTGTGCATGCTGGCGAGCTTGAAATTAAACCGACTTTTGAAGCAACTTTTGGGGCTTTTAGTAGCGGTAAAAGCTATAACGGCGAAAACCTAGAGGATGAAAGAGTCAATTGGCAAGAAGGCCATCTTAAATATGGTGCTAAAGGACATTACAACTTTAAAAACAATCAGCTCTATGCAAGCTTGAGCGGTATTAGCTCGGCAACATTTGGTGATGGTGACGCAGGCCAAAATAGTAATGGCAAAGAACGTAAAACAGATGTGAATCAATGGATCATTGGTTTTAAAGATGGGACCAATAAAGATGAGTTAACGACCTATGATTTAAGTATCGGTCGACAAAATATCATGATTGGTGACGGATTCTTTATCGCAGGTGATGCGTTAAACCTCGGTAAACCACCTGCGGATGGCACACTCGATCGGGGCGGCGCCTATTATCTGGCGGCACGTCGAAGCTTTGATTTTACCAGTTTGCTTCAATACAAACTGCAAGAGAATACGACGCTAAAGCTGGCTTACCTAAAGTCAGACAATAAAGCACAATTTTCCCCCGAACTGTTTGTGACTGATCTGATGTATCAGCTTAAAGACAAGGGTGCTGGGTTTACTTACTTAAATGTATTAGACCTTAAAGATGCTGAACACGTTTCGGGGCGCGAAGACCTTAAAAACTATGCTTTACGTTTGAATTATCAACCTTTACCAGAGCTGCAAGTTAAAACTGAGTTTGTTGTACAAGATAAAAAAGAGGGTCAAGAAAATGCTGGCTACTTGGCGCTGAACTATAACTTTTTATCTTCAAAATATACACCCTCATTAGGCTACCGTTTTAGTCATTTTTCAGACCAATACGACCCGATGTTTTATGGAAATACGGTCGGGTTTGGTACATGGTTTCAAGGTGAAGTTGCCGGAAACTATGCTGGTCCATTCAATAAAAATGCAGATATTCATCAAGTCTCTTACAGCATGAATCTAAAAGAAAACTTTATGTTGGGTGCTTTGGCCTATAAGTTCAAAACAGTCAATAAGTCTTTTACCAATGTGGATGGACATGAGCTGGATGTGTTTTCGGTTTGGTCGGTTAATAAAAAATTCAACGTTATTCCTTTAGTCGGGCTCTATAAACCAAAGCACGATATCCATAGTGGTGGTACTCAAAACTACGATGACAAAACCAATGTGTATGCGCAGTTGATTCTGCAATACATCTATTAAATCAGAGCGAAGGAGACCGTGTTTATTGGCGGTGCATTTATAGAAATAAAATGAGGATGAAATCAGATGAATACACAATATGACTATATCGTGATTGGTGCTGGCTCAGCAGGCTGTGTGGTCGCAGCACGACTATTAGAAGCCAAGGCTGGGCGTGTTCTTGTTCTAGAGGCAGGAAGCCGAGATAGCAGTATGTTTCATACTATACCTGCGACGGTGGTTAAAGTATTCCAGCAGAAATCATGGCAATACATGACCGTGCCGCAGAAATATTGTAATCATCGTGAAATGATCCTTGCACAAGGAAAAGTGTTGGGAGGTGGAAGCTCGGTCAACGGAATGATCTATTGCCGAGGCCAACGTCAGGATTATGATTTATGGGCCTCGGAATGGGGATGCAATCAGTGGTCTTATCAACATGTGCTGCCTTTTTTTAAGAAAGCAGAAAAAAATGAAAGTCTTGCTGATGAATATCATGGACAAGATGGCATTTTACCTGTCAGTGAAAACCGCTATCGCCATCCTTTGACGCTTGCTTGTATTAAAGCAGGTCAGCAAATGGGCATGAATTACGTCAATGATATAAATGGCTGGGATCAGGCGGGAGTCGGGTTTTATCAAACTACTACTCAAAATGGTTCACGGGCGAGTACTTCAAAAACCTATTTAAAGTCAGTCGAAAACCACCCAGACCTTACAGTGATTACGGATGCCTTAGTCCATAGAATTGAAACTCAAGGTGATCAGGTTACTGGGGTGACTTATAGTGTTGGCGGAAAATCACCAATTACTGTACAGGTTCAAAAAGAAGTCATTCTGAGCGCTGGTGCAATTGGCAGTCCTAAGGTTTTATTACTTTCGGGAATTGGTCCAAAACAACATCTAGATGAACTCGGAATAGAATGCATTCGTGACTTACCTGTAGGTGACAATTTTCACGACCATTTGCATATGTCGGTGAATGCAACGGTAACAACCAATAATAGTTTGCTCGGTGAAGACCAAGGTTTAACTGCGGTACGACACTTTTTACAGTGGTGTTTTACACGTTCAGGATTGTTAACCACCAACATTCTAGAAGGTGGTGGTTTTATTGACACCAATAACAATGGTCGACCTGATGTCCAATTTCACTTTTTACCTGTGCTGGATAATTTCGATAATACCCCTGGCGAAAAAGCGGTTGCTCAGGCACATGGCCTTACGATTAAAGTTGGACATGTACAGCCAAAAGCACGTGGGACTTTACGTTTAAGCAGTAAAGATCCCAAAGATTTGCCTGTCATTGACCCCAATTATTTAGGCCATCAAGAAGATATTGACGCCAATATCCGTGCGGTACAGGCTGGACTTCGTCTATTACGACAACCAGCATTGAAAGCGATTGTCAAAGAAGTGATTGAACCTGCAAATATCGATCCTGATGATATTGAAGCGATTGATAAATGGATGCGCCAGAATATTAAAACGGTCTATCACCCCGCAGGTAGCTGCAAAATGGGCAATGCTCCGCAAGATTCGGTCACAGATCAAACCCTTAAAGTCCATGGTTTTAAAAATTTACGTGTGGTGGATTGTTCTATTTGCCCACAAGTTCCAAGCGGTAATACCAACGCAATTGCCATCATGATTGGAGAACGTGGTGCAGACTTTATTTTGAATCAGGTCGCTTAGGTTGCTGTCATAACAAAATTTTAGAAATGAAAAGAGGAAAAGAAAATGAGTGAAGTTCAGATTTTAGAAAGCGTACAGCAATTTATGGCACGTCAGCATGGACATTTTATTAATGGAAAATTAGTGGCCGCCGAGCTTTTGGATAAAGTAGATATTGTAAATCCATCGACTGAACAAGTTGTTGCTCAAATTAGTATTGGTAGTCAACAAGATGTCGAAAATGCGGTGAAAAGTGCTGAACATGCTTTTCAAAATGCTTGGGCTGAAACGACACCGTATGAGCGTGGCGTTAAACTGAACAAGCTGGCAGATTTAATTGAGCAATATGGTGAAGAACTTGCACAGCTCGAAACGTTGTCTACAGGAAAACTTATCAATATTTCCCGTCATCTTGAAGTCGCACAATCTGTTATTTTCTTAAGATATTTTGCTGGTTGGGCAACCAAAATTAATGGTCAAACTATGCAACCCTCCATTCCTTCTATGCAAGGTGAGAAATATACGGCCTTTACTTTAAGACAACCGATTGGTGTGGTTGCAGGGATTGTGCCTTGGAATTTCTCACTCATGATTGGTGTTTGGAAAATCGGTTCAGCTTTAACAACGGGCTGCACCATTGTGCTTAAACCGAGTGAGTTTGCCAGCTTATCTTTATTACGTTTAGCTGAACTTGCTATTGAGGCAGGTATTCCAGCTGGTGTAATTAATGTGGTTACGGGTAAGGGCGAGACGGGACAATATTTAATTGAGTCGCCACTCGTTAAGAAAGTCTCGTTTACAGGTTCAGTACCAACAGGTATTGCCATTGGTAAACTTGCGATGAGTAGTGATTTAACTCGGGTAAGTTTAGAGTTAGGTGGTAAAAATGCCATAACCGTTTTGGCTGATGCAAATATTGATGAGATTTTACCGACTTTGTTGCAAGCAACTTTTGTGCATCAAGGTCAAGTTTGTGCATCCCCAGAGCGTTTTTTTGTACATCATACAAAACATGATGAACTAGTCGAAAAACTCTCTAAAGCACTTTCGCAGTTTAAAATTGGATCGGCTATGGATGAGGGAAGTATGTTCGGTCCACTCTCTAATCAGCCACATTTTTATAAAGTAAAACACTATTTAGATATGGCAAAAGCCAACAACCAGATTATTGCAGGGGGAGAGGCTTTAGATCAGACAGGGTATTTTGTACAGCCGACTTTAATTTCCTTTAAAAATACGGATGACCCTTTATTTTCAGAAGAAACTTTTGGTCCAGTGGTTGGGGTAATGCCATTCGACACTGATGAAGAACTCGTTCAATTGATGAATCAGTCACGCTTTGGTTTAACCGCAAGTATCTGGACAAATGATTTATCTAAAGCTTTACGTTTAATTCCTAAAATTGAAGCAGGAACCTTATGGGTCAATATGCACACATTCTTAGATCCATCCGTTCCATTTGGCGGGGTGAAAGCTTCAGGAATTGGCAGAGAGTTTTCTGATGCATTTATTGAAGATTACACTGAATTAAAATCGGTCATGATTCGGTATTAAGCCAATAAAGAGATTTGTCATTTTAGAAATAACAAACCTCAGTCTTTAAAATGAAAATTGGACTAAAAAGTTAGTAGTTTAAAGTGATGCTTTGTTGAGTTGCTTGGTCGATTTCCTTTTGACTCACTGCATCATCTTTACATTTATAACTTTCAAATAAAGGCAGTTGATCTGCAAAATGGGCATCAGTTTTTCCATTTTGATTGATAAAGCCACTTTGACCAGGCGCTAAAATTGAACACATGCTGACTTGATTTGGATTTAACACCACTCTAAACGTAGCACTTCCCGTATTTCCATAAGTACTGAGCTGTTGTTCATGTGATGGATCGGCCCATGGAATACCGACGGAATTTTTGCTAGAAAAGCCCATGGTTGCGACTGGAATTTTCCAGTCATTCGGGTCAGTAGAGTGATACTGTTTTGAAAGTTCAACTAGTGCATTTTCTAAAGCTTTTAATACAATATCATCTGCTGTTTGTCCTTTTAAGAAGTCAACATTCTGGGGAACGCTTGCCTGTTTTCCTTGCAGGGCATTCCAGATTAATTTTGATGCGCTGGCAGGCTGTGCACTTCGTGGATCATTATTGACCGGATAAAGCGTATCGGTATAACGCTGATAAATACTTTCTGATAAGTTTGGTTTTAACACCAAGAAAATCATCTGGTTCAGCCATGCACGCATAATCGCTGGCGCTGCACCCTGATAATATTTCCCTTCACGATCTGGGCGTAATTTTAGATCCCATTCTGCCAATAGCGGTGCGACTTTTTTAGCCTGTGTCGAGGCTTTGTCACTTTGTGCGGCTTTGATTATAGAGGGAATAAAATAGCGTGCGTTTAAATCCGACCAAGCACCTATTTTATTAATGTCCCAAATCTCTTGCTGGCTTAACTTTGGTTTACTTTCCAAAGGTTCGATCAGTTCATTGACACGATCAACATAAGAGAAATTCGAAGAGTCAGAACGTAAAGCTGCATATGCTTTATTATTCCAACTGCTGATATAACCTTTTTCAGGATTATATTGTTTTGGATTATGCGAGAAATCGTAAAAACCCTGCCATTCCATTGAACCATCGCCAAGTGCAGGAAGTTGAATATGCTGGTTTTCAGGGCGAATCGGTAAACGTCCCAACGCAGCGACCCCAATATTGTTTTTGGTATCGGCATAGAACCAAGTAATAGAGGCCGCGACACGTTTGGCTTGAGCAAGAAACTCATCCCAGTTGGTGGCCTTGGCTGCATTGGCCCAGCCTAATAAGGTTTCAATTTCTACACCTTCCCAGCTACGTTTTTGAGCATAGGCGGTGTGATTTTTTTCATCCCATGTGCTGACAAAGCCTTGTTTGCTCTTATAAACATCTAAAATATGGTCGGCCTGATTCTTAACTTTTATTTTTACTTGCTTGTGCTCAAATGGAATATAAGCGCCTTTGTATAAATATTCTTTTGAATTGCTTGGATTTAGCGTGAGTTGGTAAACATCGTTAGTATCGAGTGAGCCTACCGTAGAACCCCATGCGATTTTGCCATTGGTGCCAAATAAAATTGCAGGTAAACCGACAGGGGTAATACCTGTTAGGTCATAGCCTGCGCCGTGTAGGCCAATTGCATAGGTAATGGCAGGGGTATACCAGCCTTGTTGCGGGCCATTATATAAAACAGTCTGACCCTCAATGGTCTTATCTCCCTTTACTACCCAAGCATTGCTGGCTGTTGGAACACCATCAATCACGCTTTTACCCAGCGCAATACGTGCTTGTGCCAAATATTTTTCTGCTGCCTGATTGGAGATAGGCAAAACCTTTTTCGGGATAGTTTGCTGTCGTGCTGAAAATTGTGGAGCTTGTTCAGATTGAATAATTGTTGGTGCTTTTGGATCATCTAGCCAGCGTAATTGTTGATAGACTTTAAGCCCCTCAGCTTGACCTTTTTCTTTTTGTAGTTGGGTGAGCAAGTCTAAGTTTGAAACTTCTGAACTTGCTGAAAAGAAGCGATTGAGAATGAGACCGACCCAAACCATTGCTATGTCTTCTGTTTCCCAGCTTGAGGGTTTAAAGCCATAATCAACAAATTCTTTTGGCATGAGTGCTGGATTGGCTAAAACTTCTTTGACGCGTTTATTGAAACCTGCCGCATAACCCTCAAAAATTGCACGGTCTTCGGGGGAGAGTCGCGCAATTTGTTGTCTGATATTTTCAGGGTTAAAGCGACTATGGGTTGCAATATCATATTGCACATAATCGGGACCCAATACTTCAGCGACCGTGCCTAAACCTGTACGTTTTGACATTTCCATCTGAAATAAACGATCAGTTGCGACGGCATAGCCATAACCGTAAAAAAGTCCATAACTATCTTTTGCATAGACATGGGGCGTACCAAAGTGATCTCGCTTAATTGTGATTTGTTGTGGATGAGGCGTTGTTTCTAAATTTGAAGGTGAATTACATCCTATGAGCAAAGTACAACCTAACGCTAACATTCCATTTTTAAGCAAAGTAGCGCTATAGAGGGGGCTATGATTGATCAATTTTAAATATCCTTATTGTCGTTATCGTTTCAAAGACATGACTTGAAAATCTTCTGTTGAAGGGAGTGAAATACACCGCTGAACATACCTTGTTCATTGAATAAAATTATGATGATTTATCTATGTAATTTTCCATTACCTTGTGGGTATATCTTTATACTTTATGAGACAAGGTTTTATCGGTTTCGAGAAATTCATTTAAGAAAAATAATAGATCAAACAATCATCTGCTTTTTGCTCGGGGCATTAAGATGATTGTTTGACGAATGAGCAGAACTAACACATCAATTTTTTAGCTAACCGATCTGGATTCAGCAATAGGATATTGAGAATCCCCACCACAACCAGATACAAACCAATAGAGCTAAATCCCTGATTCATGCCTATCGTTAAATTTTCTAACATCTGTGGACTGAGTGGAACGCCTTTGCCTGGGTTGATATAACCTGCATGATCCATCAAATATCCAATCATGGTTGGGGAAATGATTCCGCCTATAGAGGCGGTTGCCACCAGTGTTGCCATGACTACGGCACGTTGTTGCGGGCAAACACTATAACTGACCGTCATGGTCGCCAGCGGAAAACACATGGAAAATCCTGCTGCAACCGTGATCAGGATCAGATTGAGACTTCCCGTTGAAAAGGGGAGCAAATAAAAGGCAGCACCCGAACATAGAAGTAGTAAGCCAAAAATAACACCAAAAGCAATATGAACACTTTGTCCTTTTTGTAGAAGTACTTTTGAAATATAGCCAGCAAGTGCCAAGGTGAGGGCGCCTAAAATCCACGGAAAGCTAGAAATAAAGGCAATCATTTCAGGCGAGAACTGATGGATGGATGCAATATATTTAACTGCCCAAGTGGTTAAAAATCCTAAAGACCAGAAGCAGCCCAAGCCAGCGAGGAAGGCCGCAATAAACATTTGAGAAAAAAAGATTTTGAAAATTGGGACGGGTTTTAATTGATCTACAAAATCTATGATACTTTGGCGACCGGTTTTAGCTTCTTTGCTTTCTGTCATAGAAGAAGTCGCTGAATTTTTGGCTTGATGAAAATGACTATAAGGGCCTTCTTTACAGATACAACGCCATAAAAGACTCCAGATGATGCCAATAATACCCAGAAAGCCAAAGGCCCAACGCCAGCCCCAATCTGGATGCGCAATGATATAGGCCAAAATAGGTGCCGCAATAATTGGCCCAAGCATGGTTCCTGAAGCAACAAGGCTACTTGGAAAACCACGGGCACTGGGTTCAAACCAACCCTGTACATGGGTTAATGAAATGGATGAAGCAGGGCCTTCTGCTGCACCGAGTACTATTCGTGTGATCAATAAGGTTGTTAAACCACCACCGAATAGCATAGGGAACTGTAACAGTGCCCAACTTAATCCCATGATCAGAAGTAACCAGCGGGTTTGAACTTTTTCTGCAATAAAGCCAACGGCGATACCCGAGATTGCGAACAAAAAGAAAAAGGCACTGCCAATAAAACCAAACTGGGTCGCCGTGAGCCCTAATTCAGCCATGACGGGTTCGGCAACAAGCCCTAAAACAGCTTTATCCGCAAAATTAATCATCTGAAATAGCACTAAAAGTGCCGTAATTAGCCAAGCTTGTTTCAGATTTGAAGAGAAAAATGAAGGTGCTGAAACAGTATGATGTTGTGGGTTGTTGTTATGCATTGCATGATCCTTATGCAGCGACCAAGGCACATCGGTCAAAAAATAATGGCTTACGATTGATTTAAATAAATATATTTCTATGGCAAAGCTTATTCAGGTGGAGCGTGTTTTTAGTGCTACGATCTTGCGCTGCTTATGAAGCAGCGCTTTGTTTTAATTAAGTTGTAGTAATAAAATCGAACACTGCCTGATTGAATGCATCGACCTGTTCAATATTCGAAATATGCGAGGCATTGATTTCTACTAACTGGGCATTAGGAATCTGCTGTTGCATAAATTGCCCATCTGCAACTGTAGTGACAGGGTCTTGTGTTCCAGCAATAATTAAAACAGGAATAGGGATCTCTTTGAGTTGATCACGAACATCCGCCTTAGCCAAAGCCTCACAACAATTGGCATAACCCATTGCGCTGCCAGCACTTAAGTCGTTACACAAGTTATTGACAATCGCCGTTTGGCTTTGGATAAAGGGATCTGTAAACCATCGAGATGCGGCAGTCGCTGCGATGGGTTGTAAACCTTGTTCTCTAACTAATTTTGCACGATCCAGCCATGCTTGTTCCTGACCAATTTTTGCCGCAGTATTGGCAATGATCACATGACTAAATCGATGTGGATAATGAATCGCAAGCCATTGACCCGTTAAGCCACCCATGGAAATTCCACAAAAACTGGCTTTTTCAACCTTCAAATGATCCAGTAAACGGATGACATCTTCACCCAGTTGTTGCAGGGTATAAGGATCTTGCGGCGTTGATGATGCACCATGACCACGTGTGTCATAACAAATCACATAAAAGCGTTCTTTAAAATAATTGAACTGCTGTTGCCACATCCCGTAGTTGGTCCCCAAAGAATTGGAAAATACCAGTGCAGGGGAGTTGGGATCTCCAAAAGTTTGATAATTGATCTGTGCATCGGCAGACTGAAAAACTGACATTACTCTTCCTTAATTTTTAATCAACACGTTGAATAATCAATGCAATGCCTTGACCGACACCGATACACATCGAACATAAGGCATATTGTCCCTTGATCTGTTCAAGCTGGTTTAAAGCTGTGGTCACTAGACGCGCACCAGACGCACCCAATGGATGACCTAGGGCAATTGCACCGCCATTCGGATTGACGCGGGCATCATCATCTGCCAAACCTAAATCACGGGTGACTGCCAAAGCTTGTGCAGCAAAAGCTTCGTTTAGCTCAATCACATCCATTTGCGCTAAAGAGAGATTGGCTTGTTTAAGTAGTTTCTTGATCGCAGGTGCAGGTGCAAAGCCCATAATGCGAGGTTCAACACCCACTGTGGTGGCTGCAATGATTTTGGCGCGTGGTTTGAGTTGATATTTTTCGACGGCTTCGTCCGAAGCAATCAATAAGGCAGCAGCACCATCATTAATTCCAGAGGCATTACCTGCTGTCACTGTGCCTTCTGCTTTCACCACACCTTTAAGTTTGGTTAAAGCTTCTAAAGTTGTTGATGCACGTGGATGCTCATCCGTATCCACCACAATGGCATCGCCCTTACGCTGTGGAATCGTTACAGGGATGATTTCACGGGCAAAGAAGCCTTTGGCTTGTGCAGTTGCAGTACGTTGCTGGCTGTTTAAAGCAAACTGATCTTGATCAGCACGGTTGATATTGAATTGCTCTGCCACGTTTTCCGCAGTTTGTGGCATGGTGTCCACGCCATACATTTCTTTGAGCTTTGGATTGATAAAACGCCAGCCCATGGTGGTGTCTTCAATCTTTTGGCTGCGACCAAATGCACTGTCAGATTTTCCCATCACATAAGGGGCACGGCTCATACTTTCCACACCGCCCGCAATAATCAGGTCAGCTTCGTTGGCTTTAATGGCACGCGCAGCCATGGCAATGGCATCCAGTGATGAACCACATAAACGGTTCACTGTGGTTGCAGGCACTTGATAAGGTAAGCCTGCCAATAATGCTGACATACGTCCAACATTACGGTTATCTTCACCCGCCTGATTGGCACAGCCATAGATCACATCATCCACTTGTTGCCAATCGACACTTGGGTTGCGTTGCATCAAGGCCTGAAGTGGGATGGCTCCCAAATCATCTGCACGTAATGGTGCAAGACCACCTGCATAACGACCAAATGGAGTACGGATGGCATCGATGATATAAGCGTTTTTCATTTTAAATCTTGTCCTTTACTTCGGGCCTTTCAGCCATTCTCAGTCATTATTTCGCGATGGCGACATGGATGTCGCCTGTTGGACTGTGGTATATGGATATACCATCAGTCCAACAAAGGATTTTTGTTACTTTTTATCCTTAAAAAGTAAGGCATTGCCTATACAAATGATTTTCGAAAATCACTTTCATTTACAGGCAGTGACGGTAGTAGCACTGGCCATTAATTAATAAAAGCTTGGTACGACGGAGTCTTAAGGTGTTTAATCCCATACCAACAGCTAGTTTTCGTCACTTTTTCCTTTTAATCCTCCCTTAATCCCTCCTTTAAAAAGGAGGGAGACCTCACTCTATTGTTTAGGTGAAGTCCCCCTTAACAAAGGGGGATTTAGGGGGATTTCAATCCTTAAGCTTGAGTCGCATCAATCAACTGAGCACCCGTCAACGCCTGTAACTCCTCAAAGCTCAGACCATCCACTTTCTCAATCACTTTTAAACCATCTTGAGTCACATCAATCACACACAGATCGGTATAAATTCGATCGACACATTTCAACCCTGTTGCTGGATATGAAAGCGATTCAACAATCTTCGGTTCACCTTGCTTGGTGGTGTGATCAGTGGTGATAAATACTTTCTTGGCACCTACCGCCAGATCCATCGCCCCACCCACGGCAGGAATCGCATCCGCTGCTCCAGTATGCCAGTTGGCTAAATCACCATTGGCTGCCACCTGGAACGCACCGAGTACCGCAATATCCAGATGTCCACCACGCATCATGGCAAAGGAATCACCATGATGGAAAAAACTGCCACCCGTCAGCATGGTGACGTATTCTTTACCTGCATTAATCAGCTCAGGGTCTTCTTCACCTTTGGCTGGTGGCGGACCGAATGCAAGTAGGCCATTTTCCGAATGCAGGAATACATCTTTGTCTGCTGGAAGATAGTTTGAAATCTTGGTTGGAAGGCCGATGCCGAGATTGACATAAGCACCATCTGGAATATCTTGTGCGACACGTTCAGCAATCTGGTCACGGCTTAATTTTTGATAGCTCATGTTTATGCTCCTGCGCCAGTCGTCGCATCAACTGCGACCACATGCTGTACAAAAATCCCAGGGGTAATAATGTGTTCAGGATCAAGCTGACCGAGTTCAGCTAGTTCAGAAACCTGTGCAATGGTGACATCCGCTGCCATCGCCATGATCGGGCCAAAGTTACGGGCTGATTTGTTATAAACCAGATTGCCCCAGCGATCGCCTTTGTGTGCCTTGATCAGCGCGAAGTCTGCTTTGATTGGGTATTCAAGCACGTAGTCTTTACCATCGATATGACGGGTTTCCTTGCCTTCAGCCAAAAGCGTACCGAAACCTGTTGGGGTAAATACCGCACCTAAACCCATGCCAGCAGCCTGAATACGACACGCCAGATTGCCTTGTGGCACCAGTTCCAGCTCAATCTTGCCTGCACGATACAGTTCATCGAAGACCCATGAATCAGACTGACGTGGGAAGGAACAAATGATTTTACGTACTGCACCTGTTTTAAGCAGTTTGGCCAAACCATAATCACCGTTACCAGCATTGTTATTGACGATGACCAGATCCTTGATCCCGAGTTCGATCAGTCCATCAATCAGTTCAGCGGGTTGTCCTGCGGTGCCGAAGCCACCAATCATGATGGTTGCTCCATCCTTGATCTGTGACAGTGCCTCGGTCAATGAGAGCTTACTTTTATCAATCATAAGGCCAACCTTTGATACATGTTTTTAAATTTCTATACATGCCTGTTTTCATCAAAACTTTCATCACACGCGATGCATAGAAATTTAAAAACCGTGAGCTAATGAATAGCTCACAGTCATTTTTAGGGGATTAAGCACCAACACGACGACGTTCAACTTCTGAACTCGGCGCACCTGCATGTTCTTTAACCAATTCGACATTAAAAGTAATGTGCTTGAATGGCTTGTTGAGACCACGACGAGCAATTTCTCCTTCATCTGTTACATCAACAGCAGTTGCGATAAGACCTTCACGTGTTGCAAATGCGAAGTCATCCCATAGGTATTGATCGCCTTCAATATTGAACTGCGTGGTTAATTTGCGATAGCCCGGCGCAGAGACAAAATAATGGACGTGAGAAGGGCGGTTACCATGACGACCTAATAGGTTCAGTACCGCTTGCGTAGTACCTTCTGGTGGGCAACCATAGCCTACAGGCATGGTGGTTTGTGCGACATAGTGACCATTGACATCAGAAAGAATAGTACGGCGTAAATTGAAGTCTGATTGCGATTTATCAAAGAATGAATAATTACCTAAGCTATTGGCATGCCACACTTCGACTTTAGCACCTTCGATAATATTGCCTTCAGGATCTGTCACTGTGCCTTCAATAAATAAGGTATCCACTTTGTCTGATTCAGAGCCATCATCCATACGGGCAAAACCAACAGATTCAGGTGCACCTGCGACATAAAGTGGGCCTTCAATGGTACGTGGTGTGCCACCCGTAATGCCTGCTTTGGCATCTGCTTCATCGGCACGTAAATCAAGATAATGCTCTAAACCTAAGCCCGCAGCCAGTAAACCAAGTTCATTGGCCTGACCTGCATCGGTAAAATACTCAAGACCTTTCCACAGTTCACTTTGCGAGATGTCCAGATCTTCAATTGCCTGAAAAAGATCACCGAGCAGACGAACTACAATTTGTTGTACACGTGGATTGACTTCACCTGTCGCGGTATCCACATTCATTTTTTTAACCAGTGCATCGATTTCTTGACGGTTCATACATATTCTCCTGAAGTATGATAATTTTTGGTGGCTAGCGAACTGGCTATTCTGCTGGTTCCTTGGCTCGCCACATTCCTTGTTCAAATTCTGTTTTTAACTTTGCCTGCTATGCGCGTTTAGCTGTCATCTTCACGAATGGCAGAGGGATGGCGATTTAAAGCCATCACTTCAATATTCATGTAGGGATATAAAGGCAGTCCCTGCAAAATAGTGTGTAATTCCTCATTACTTTCCACATCAAAAATACTGATGTTTGAGTATTGTCCCGTGATGCGCCAGATATGACGCCATTTACCTTGACGCTGTAAGTCTTGTGAATAAGCTTTTTCCACGGCTTTAATTTCATTGGCTTTTTCAGCTGGCATATCGAGGGGGATCTTTACATCCATTCGTACTTGGAAAAGCATGTCAACTCCTTGAATTATTGACGACGCAGGTTGTCGATTTTGTCTTGATCCAGTTCAATGCCGAGGCCAGGACCGGTTGGAATCTTGAGTTCAAAATTGCCATATTGAAGTGGTGTTTTTAAAATTTCTTCCGTGAGTAGCAGTGGGCCAAACAGTTCCGTGCCAGCGGCTAAATTGCTAAAGGTAGAGAATGCATGTGCAGAGGCAATGGTACCAACAGGCCCTTCAAGCATGGTGCCGCCATAGAGGTCAATCCCTGCCAGATTAGCGACTTTTGCAACGTCGCAGGCTTCGATCAGACCGCCAGATTGTGCAATTTTTACCGCAAACACTGAGGCTGCATTCGTCTTTGCCAAACAATAAGCACTTTGCGGCCCTGTTAACGATTCATCGGCCATAATGGCAATATCAAACTTGCGAGTTAGGCGTTGCATGGCATCAATATTGTGAATTGCACACGGTTGCTCAATCAGATCAACACCGCCATCCTGAAGCATTTGAATCCCTTTAATCGCATTCAGTTCAGACCAGGCACGATTGACATCAACACGAATTGAAACATCCTTACCTAATGCCTTTTTAATGGCCAGAACATGTTCAACATCTTGTTCCACCGGACGTGAACCAATTTTTAATTTGAAAATATTATGGCGCTTTAGCTCAACCATTTTTTGTGCTTCAGCAATATCTTTTTCGGTATTGCCAGAAGCAAGCACCCAAAGTACAGGCACGCTATCGCGTAAGCGTCCACCGAGCACTTCACTGAGTGGCAGCCCTAAACGTTGTGCCTGAATATCTAGCAAGGCTGTCTGGATGGCGCATTTGGCAAAACGGTTACCATTGATATTTTGCTGAATAATTTTTAGGGTTTGAGCCACATTAAAACCATCCAGCGTTTTTAACAATGGCGAAAAGTACTGCTCAATATTGGTTTTGACACTTTCAGGACTTTCTTCCCCATAACCTAAACCACCAATGGTCGTCGCTTCACCCCAACCAATAAAACCATCTGCTGTCGTGATTTTAATCAGTACTAAGGTTTGGGTTTGCATGGTTGCAACCGCCATCTTATGTGGACGGATGGTTGGAATCTCGACGAGTAAGGTTTCTATGGATTTATACATCTTTGGTATTTCTTCAATCTTTGCCTATTTACATACCCTAAATTAATGTAATATTTAGAACTAGGCTGAATTTGGTATTTTTAGATACTTAAAAGGTATATTAAATGGAATTAAGACATCTTCGTTATTTCGTGACTGTGGTAGAGGAACAGAGCATTACCAAAGCGGCGGAAAAGTTATGTATTGCGCAGCCACCTTTAAGTCGGCAGATTCAAAAACTGGAAGAAGAACTGGGTATTTTGTTATTTGAACGTGGTTCGCGACCTGTGAAAACGACTGAAGCAGGTCAGTTCTTTTATCAGCATGCGGTACAGATTTTGACGCATACCGCCCAAGCAGCCTCTATGGCAAAACGCATTAGTACGGTTAATAAGATCGTCCGTATTGGCTATGTCAGTTCATTGCTATATGCATTGTTGCCACAGGTGATTTATTTATTCCGCCAAAATCATCCCGAGATTCAGGTCGAGTTGATTGAACATGGCACTAAAGACCAGATTGAAGCATTAAAACTGGGCAAAATCGATTTGGGATTTGGGCGATTACGAATTAGTGATCCTGCAATTAAACGGATTTTATTGCGCAAAGAAAAGCTCAAATTGGCCATTCATAAAAATCACCATTTAACCCGTTTCATCGATCAGGGCATTTATCTGTCCCAGATTATTGATGAGCCTATTTTTTCTTATCCAGCCACGCAAAAGCCAAACTTTTCAACTCTGATTCAGTCGATTTTCACGGATTTGGGACTGGTACCTAAAGATATGGTTGAGGTTCGTGAAATTCATATGGCTTTAGGTCTGGTCTCCTCTGGTGAAGGTATTTGTATTATTCCTGAGAGTGCCAGTGACATTGGCATGAAGAATCTGGTCTATATTCCTATTCTGGATTTGGAGGCATACACTCCAATTTCACTGGCCGTACGCAATATGGATCAAAGTCCGTATCTTCCTCAGATTCTGGAATGTATTAAACAGGTATTTGAAGAAGAAGGGATTCCGATACAACTTGATGGTGATTGATGCAATCTCAAAAAATCAATTATTCAGGAGCGGTCATAAGGACCGCTTTTTTGATGCAGTACGATGATGAGCACAATAAAACCAGACTTAAAAGGTATAACTATATACTTCACTATGCATAGAAAAATCACATTAATTATTCAAATAATAAAATTAAGTCAACTACTCGTATTTCAATATTTCAAACAAGTCATTTGTATTTGATATACAGAACAATAGCTTTGGGTTGGTAGCGCTCTATTTAACTTGGAAAATGATGTTGCTCTTATATTAATCATAAAAATGAATGAGTTGTGAAGTTTAACCAGCCACAATTAAATGATGACGATATTTTTGAATAGATCAATTGAATAGAAATAAGAATGAAATATTTTCTATTCTTTAATCCATATTTAAATTTCAAGTAACTAATTTTAAAAATATTTTTTAATGTGTCTGCAAACCAGCCAATGATAACCGTTTTATAGGAAGATCACGGACGACAATGTTGTGGCGAATGGTTGAGTCAATTAACTAAAAATCTACTAAGGGAAAATAGAGATGAAAATCGCAAAAATTAGTTTACTGTTGGGCGGTATGATCGCCAGCAGTATCACATTTGCGGAATATAGTTGTCAGCAGCTTGGACTAAAAGATTGTCCTACGACAGTCGATCAGGAATTACCTAACCCACATGAAATGCTCACATGGACACAAAAACAGCGGGTGATTGGTTTCCGAAATACCTTCCGCATTTATGATGGCAGTGTTTTTCATCCAGATCAGAAAAATGTACTGGCGTTACCAAAGTTAAAGAGTGGAATAACAAATAACGATATCCATTATTCTGTCGACGGTAACAATTACCGTTTAAATGATTATCTAAAAAATCAAAATGTTGCAGGTTTAATTATTTTAAAAGATGGCAAGATTGCCTATGAATATTATGCACATGGCAATGATGAGACAACGCTATGGACTTCACGTTCAGTTGCGAAATCTATAGTCGCAACATTGATTGGCGTTGCCATTCAACAAGGAAAAATCAAATCAGTAAATGATCCAATCATTCAATATTTACCTGATTTAAAAGGAACGGCATGGGAAAAAGTGACACTGAAACAATTGATGCAACATACCTCCGGCGTTGAATGGAATGAAAACTATAAAGATCCAAATTCAGATTTTGCAAAGATGACCTATTGTGAGGCTGTAAAAGATCCTGAAGCATGCGTATATAAAAATGTGAAACATCTGAAGGCTAAATATAAGCCAGGAACAGTTTGGTCATATAATACGGGTGGCGCATATCTTGTCGGTAAAGTATTAGAAGCTGCAACCCATGAAAATATTGCTAAATATCTAGAAAATAATGTCTGGAAGCGTGTCGGTATGGAGCGAGAAGGCGTATGGCAATCTTATGAACGCAATAAGATTGATATGGGCGGGCATGGTTTTAATGCAACTTTGCGTGATTATGCACGTTTTGGGCAATTTATCTTAAATGAAGGTCGTGTTTCTAATGGAGATAAAATGCTGCCTGAGAATTGGACAGCACAAGCGACTCAATGGAATCAGGCCAAAGGCTCAGTTACTAAAAATTATCCAAAGGGAACGTATGGTTTTCAGTGGTGGAATTCACAAGCCAAGCGAGGTTCACCTTTGACTACTCCGCATGCTGACTCAACATTCTGGGGCCTTGGAATCTTCGGACAAATGTTAGGAATTAACCCGAAAGACAAGATTGTCATGATGCAATGGAGCACATGGGAAACAGCACTACCATCAGCCCAATTAGATAATGAAAAAAGTTTATTCTTCAATGCCGTAAGCAAGCATCTGACAGAGAAAAAATAACAGAGAATAAAGACTATTCTTTATTGGGATAGTCTTTTAATTTCTATTGCTTCAAAGATTAAGCATTGTTGCAGTATTTAAATACCTTGTATGCATGACGTGGAGTCGATATGACTTAAAAGGTATAACTATATACTTCATTATCTATGGAAAATTACATTAATTATTCAAATAATAAATGCAGCTTAGACTTTTCTTTAAATATATTTTATTGGATTTCGGATATTTAAAGGAAATGGAAGTTTGGTCTAAATAACAAGGCAAGTAGCAAGACTTTACTTGCAGTAACAAGAATTTTAAATACTCAGGAAAGGATTTCCCATGTTAAAACTGAATACGCTGTATAAAGCACAGCGCGTTGCTTTATATACTCTTTTTGGCTGTCTCAATGTCAATGCCGCTTATGCTGATTTCTTGGAAGATAGTGAAAAGAGTATTTATTTACGTAATTTCTATGTCGAGCGTGATTTTGAAGGTACCAATCAAGACTTGGGCAGCTGGTCACAAGGTGTGTCAGGACGTTTCGTATCAGGTTATACCGACACACCGATACAAGTCGGTTTGGATTTAGGCTTTCAATATGCGCTGCGTTTAAATGACCGTTATGATGAACGGTTAGATATGGTGTTTAAATATGATCAGCATGAGCGACGCCAAGAACGTGATTACTTAAAGCTCGGTGCGACCTTAAAACTAAAATATCAAAATACAGAGCTGAAAGTGGGGGAGCTTTTTCCTAAAACACCTGTTTTATTTATTGATGACTCACGACAACTGGTTACGACCTATGCGGGGGCAATGTTAGAAAATAAAGATGTGAAGAATCTAAAAATATCTGCGGGACGTTTTACTCATGTCAATGCACGCGATGATGATGAGTATAGAAAATTCACCTTAGGTAACTCGACAGATCCAGCGAAAAGAAGCGATGGACTCAATTTTCTAGGGCTAGACTATAATTTCACGCCGAATTTATCTGGGGCTTACTGGTTTGGTCAGCTTGAAGATATTTACCAACAACATTATGTCAATGCTGCCTATACAGAGCAGGTTAAAAACAGCAAGTTAAAAGTTGATGCGCGCTATTTTAATTATAAAGAGGATGGCGACGCTTACTTTGGTGATATTGATACTCAATCAATTGGCTTGCAAGCCAGTGTCCAGAATGGGCCACATACCATTGTGACTGGTCTGCAAAAGCATATGGGAGAGGACAATATTCCACTGTTAAATGGTTACGTTCCTCAAGCCTATTTACAGAGTTGGTCTACTATTGCTTTTTACAAAGCAAAAGAATTGACGTGGCATATCTTATATAGTTATGACTTTAAGGATCATGGCGTACCTGGGCTAAAACTGACCTTACGTTATCTGAATGGTAGTGAAATTTATCGGGAAGGTTTTAAGGACAATAAAGAAACCGAGAAAAATGTCATTATCAATTACACCGTACCTGAAGGAAAATTCAAAGGTCTTGGTTTTGAATGGCGACATATTCGTGCTGATATTAAATATGGTGCAGGGAATAATCCAGGAACCGATTTTGTAGAAAATAGAATTTTGTCGACTTATACTTTTAAGTTTTAATTGAAATGATATTCTGCTTTATTGGGGGATATCATTTTATTCACTATTATTTTAATGGTTAAATAGATAGCTAATATTTTAGTCGTATAACTGTTAAATTAATTTCTAGTTGAAGAATCTCTTTTCATTTGCGCTGATCTGAGAAAGTTTAACAATTAATCTTCAACTAGAAATTTGAATAGTGAATCATGTTTTCACTATATTCTCTAAGGAATTCTCAAGCGTTATTGGTCTCTCCTTTTTAATTTCTAGTTAAAAAACGAAGCTCAATATAACATTAAAAAAACAGAGGTATTTTTGAAATAAATTCACTTAATTGTTTCCTACATGGAATCAATAATGAGAATTTATCTTATTTTGTAGTGTTTTTAAGACTGTTTGTTGAGTAAATGTAAACATAAGATGGTTTCTATCTATCTGGATGAGCTTATTAAACATTAAAGTTTAGTTTTTTCATCACTTTAAATTTTTAATTAAAAAATTCAACCAATCATGAGTTAATAATAAAACCCTATTTTTTTAATTGTTGTTCCATATAATTCACAAAATTTAATTTGTGGTTTTTTTATGATCAGTGCAAGAGAGTTGGAAATTTTTGTTTATTCCGCTGAAAATTTAAACCTTAAAATCGTTGCTGAGAATCTTGGCGTAAGTCAGTCGGTCATTTCTAAAAATATTAGCAGACTCGAGGAAAAAATTGGATTTATCCTATTTGATAGAAAAGCAAGGCCTTTACAGCTGACACCATTAGGACATAAATTTTATTTTAAAGCATTTCATGTATTGGCTGAATTGAAACAGCTCAGTAATTTTCAGTTTTTGAATGAAAATATACAGGAAGTAAAAACTGATTTTGACTTAAGAGTGGGCATTCCACATACATTAAACAGTAGTTTATCTCCATACATTGTCGATGCTTTTGAGCAAGTTGAAATTGTGAATGGATGGGGGAAAAGCTTAATTCTATTATTGAATGATCATGAAATTGATACAGCAGTCATTTTATTGCCTACGAGCCAGACGCCAGATAGCAAAGAGAACTGGTCTTTGTTGGGAACCGTGCCGCTGGTGATTATTGGGCGTAAAGAAATGGTGCGAGAGTATAAGAGTCTAGATGACTGTAATCGTACGGGCTGGGTGTTAAATCCAGAAGGATGTGGTTTCAGAGTAGATTTAAATAATCGACTGATGAGCCAAGGGAAAAAGCTACATATCAGACATGAAATTTTTGGCACCAAATCACAGTTAGATTTTGTAGAGAAATATGAAGGCATTGGCTTGGTTCCACAGCCGTTTTTTGAATATTACAATGAACTGAATAACACCTTAGCGGTACTGGATATTCAGGATTTCAGGTCGGAAATGTATGTGTTTTTAGTCGCTAGGCCATATGTACCGCAAGATAAGTTAAGCAAAGTGATGCAAATCATTAAGCAGCGATTTAAGTTTGATTGAGGGGAGGCTATTCATGAATAGATGTATGGATGAGCTCTTCAATTGTTAACTGACAGAATAAGATCCTCTTGATCCATGTAGTAAATAAAATTTTATACGGTTCACTCCATTTTATTAATTAAAACAAATAACTATCTATTTAAAAATAGGTTCTAGACAATCCTTTCTCATTGTTCAAAGCTTAGAATTAGTATTTTTATAAATAATGATAATTATTATCATTATTGTTCTTTTTGTTGATTTTGTGTATTATTCGTTGAATTTTTTAAGGATAAATTAAGATTGATCTAAATTTATTTTCATTTTTACCTGAGAAAAGGATGTGCAGGCAATTGCCTACCTTAAGTTACGAAGGGTAGAAATTTAGAATGAGATGAGAGGTGACACAACATTGGCATTGTCCATGCGTGGATCTGTGATTTCTCAAATGATTTAAATCTTAATTTTTCTTATAGACCGCTCTCCTGAATATAGAAGTGTTGTTGATTTCAAACGATCAGCAGTTTTCTTGGTATCTCTTATGACTATTGAAGCCTCGATTCCTTTGGTTTCCACAAAACGGACGACTAAAAAACAAGTTGAACAATCATCATTGATTCAATATCGATTGATGATTTTTTCACGTTTTGTACTCGCAATTTTTGGGGGATATTACTTTGCCGCTATTGCAACGATGTTGAGTGGTTATTTATTTTCATCGGAACCCCTCAAAGCCAGTGCCGTATTTAGCATGACCATGCTGGCTTTTGTGATCCATTGCGCCATATTCATTTGGGTATTTATGGTCAATTCAACCCTGAAAGTGTGGTTGGGTGTGGTGATACCGAGTCTGGCGATGACAGTGTTGTATTGGATTTTAAAAGGGTAAGGTCATGCGTGTAGATGGTAAAAATGAAGGCCCACGCCAATCAATGTCATGGTTACATACCTGGACCAGTCTTTTACTGGGATGGTTGCTCTATGCCGTTTTTCTCACGGGAACACTGAGTTTCTTCCAAAATGAAATTACAGTCTGGATGAAACCAGAACTGCATCAATCCGTGAATACCACTTCACAGCAACAACAATTAACTTATGCACTGCAATATTTAAATCAAAAAGGACAAAGTGCCGAGAGCTGGAATATCCGTTTTGCCAATGAAAGACAGCCAGCCATTATGCTGAATGTCCGTCAGCCAGGTGAAGGGCGACGTCGTGGTGGTGAAATTTATCTGGATGCACAAACTGGTCATGAAATTAAAGCCAGAGAAACGCGTGGCGGTGGTTTCCTTTATCGCTTTCATTTTGAACTTTATGGTATGCCGCGAATTTGGGGGCGTTGGATTGTTGGTATTGCGACACTGTTGATGTTTGTTGCGATTATCAGTGGCATTATTACCCATAAAAAAATCTTCAAGGATTTCTTTACCTTCCGTCCTGCCAAAGGCCAGCGTTCATGGCTGGATGCCCACAATGCAACGGCTGTGTTTGCCTTGCCATTTCATATCATGATTACCTTTAGTGGTTTGTTGCTCTTGATGCATTTATTTATGCCATGGGCAATGAACACGCACTATGGCAATGTTCGAAATTTTTATCAGATTTTAAATGAACCCGTTGCCCAAACACCTGAACAAGCACGTTTACTGGCAGAGCAAAAGCAGAAAGAAGCAGCTGAAGAAGGACGTGGCAATCGAGGTGGTGGCCGTCGAGGTGAGGCCGAACAGGCAGCGCCAGTACTTGCCGCAGCACCGATGGTGAATTTGACAACATTGAGCCAAAGCGTGCAGCAGAGTTGGGGCGATAATCCGATTTCCTCTATTCGAGTGAATAAACCGAATACTATTGAAGCTGATGTGCAATTTAATGCCACGCATACCACCACCTTGCTGGATCGTGAAAGTGTTCCTTCACTCAAGTTTAATGCGGTAACTGGGCAACCAATTGATGAAGCCAAGCCCGTAAATTCGACATCAAAAGCTATTTATACGTTGGTGACATGGTTGCATATGGCACGTGGAGTGGATTCTGTCTTGCGCTGGTTGTTATTTTTATCAGGTGTCTTAGGCACGATGATGATCGCTTCCGGTTTGATTTTATGGGTTGTGAAGCGCATTCCAGATGTACAAAAGCTTGGTTATAAACCCTTTGGACATCGTGTGGTTGAAGTTCTGAATATTACAGCGATTACAGGTTTACCAATTGCCTGTGCAGCTTATTTCTTTGCTAATCGGGTTATACCCGCACAATTGGCTGAACGCTCATCCTTAGAAATTAATGTGTTCTTTATTGTCTGGTTATTGTGCTTGGTTCATGCGGCTGTTCGGGCACATCGTCCAGCTTGGCTAGAGCAACTGGCTTTGGCTGCCGCGATGTTCCTGTTTATCCCAATTTTGAACTTCGTTACAGGTGGGCAGGCATTATGGATGAGTATTTATCATGGACAATGGATGATCGCCAGTTTTGATCTGGTTTGCATTATTTTAGGGCTGATCTTTATCTATTCTTATTACAAACTAAAGCGTTATCAAGGTCTACCGGTTAAGCAGAAAAAACAGCCTAAGGCTCAGTCGGCACAGGAGCAAGCATAATGGCAGCATGGATGTTGTGGTGCGTTGCCGTGGTGGCGCTATCGAGTCTGGCGTGCGGAATGAGTAAGCATCAACGCGATATTTTTACCTCCCCAATCTCGGCTCAAAATAGCAGACGTTTTGAAATTGTAGGGTGGAGTATTTTGTTGCTCTCTGCTGTAACTGCAATATATTTAAAAGGTGCTTCGATCGGTTTGTCAGAATGGTTGGGTTGTATCACCTTTGCTGCTTTGGCGGTAGGGCTGTTATTGACTTATCACCCTAAAAAATTATTACAGGCCAATGTGATCGCGGCTGCTTTATTCGGACTGCTGCTGATTGTGAGTTTGATTTAAGATTTGGCTGCATTGTAGTTAAATAAAAAGAGGAAACTAAAGTTTCCTCTTTTTATTTGTGCATGAGATATAGGGCTAGCTTGGCTTACCAGTCATCATATCAGGAAGCTTAAAACGAGTTGGTTGCTCTTTATGAAATAAATATTAGTTTTTCAAAGTAATAAGAGCTTATAAATACAATTTAAGAAATTTAATACAAAACTCTTCTCATAAAAAATGTCAATTTTTAGTTCCAAACTATCAATGTAACTTTTGTAATTTTGGGTAATATTTTTTTATGGATATATCGTGTGCTGAAAATCTGTAAAGGGCGGATCTAAGCACATAATATATTCTTTTTATTCATTAATTTTAATTATTTTTGAAGGAAGTTGTTATGAAAATTAAGTTTTTAACAATGGCTTTAATTACATTGGGGACAGCAAACTTAACTGTAGCAGCAGAGACAATTACGTTTGTAGGAACGATTGAGGCGAACACTTGTACTGTTGATGTTGGCGGAACAGCGAGTCCTACAGTAACGTTACCTACAGTAGGAACAGGTGATCTAAATGCTTCTGGTGATACTGCTGGAGCAACATCTTTTACCGTAAATCTTTCAGGTTGTAGCGCGATTGCTGATGACGTGGCAGTGCGTTTTGCTGCGCATAATCCTGAAGGTACTAATTTAGGCGTTAATGCTTCAAGTACAGCATCTAATGTTGCTGTGCAGCTACTGAATGGTAATGCTGGAGGAAACCCAATTGTATTTAGTGGGGGTATTGGTGTTTCTGAACAAACAACAACTTCAGGGGGTACAGCAACTGTTCCATTAACAGCTCAATATTATGCAACTGGCGCTACGACTGCGGGAAGTGTCACAGCGGTTGCGGATTATGAAGTCATTTATCCATAACTAAAAAAATCCAGACATATGCGTACGGACAGTTAGTCATATGTCAGGTCCTTTCTTTGATCCTTTAATTGAAGGTGTGGACGAATGTCTGAGCATTTTTATATTTTATTTCGACATTTTTTTTCAGTATTTTTTGTCTTGGGGCTATCGATTCATTCCTGTTTTGCAAATGTGATCATGACAGGTACGCGGGTTATTTTTGATGCGGAGAGTAAAGAAAAAACGCTTCAATTTAGTAATAAAAGTGAAATCCCATATCTGGTTCAGGTCTGGCTTGATCAAGGTAATGATAAGTCTACACCTGAAAGCGCAGATGCACCTTTCTTAGTGAGTCCTCAAGCTTTTCGTGTCAATGCCCATCAGGGACAAATGGCGCGTTTGGTTTATTTACCTGAAGATGTTTTACCTCAAGATCGTGAATCAATTTTTTATTTAAACTTTAAACAAACGCCAGCATTATCAAAAGATTTAATTAATGAAAATAAACTGGTTCTGATCGTCAAAAATCGTTTGAAAGTCTTTTATCGACCTAAAAACTTGCCAGATAAAATCGAGGATGTTGCCCGTAATCTTCGTTTCCAATTATTAAATGATGCCAAGGGAAGCTGGTTACAAATAGACAATCCAAGTAGCTATTATGCGAATTTGACCCAAGCCAGCGTCAAGATAGGAACACACATCATACAAGCCCAATCTGTTCAAATGATTGAACCGAAGTCTAAGGGAAAATGGTTACTGGAAAAAAGACTTCCTGCCCATCAGTTGGCGAGTGTCAGTGTCCGAATGGTAAATGACTATGGTGCAACGGATCCCTATGATATTTCACCACAAATATCTCGTTAGAATTGAAGGGATATTTGATGAAAAAGTATCAATTCTGGACAAACAACTCAAATTATTTTGTTTGTTTTTTATCGGCATTTTTATTGTATACACCTTTGGCGCAAGCAACTGAAATTGAAAACTCGAATGATTTAAATGACTATCAATTTGCTCCTGGTTTATTTAAGGGAAATACATTAAGCCAGAACATGATTGAGCGTTTTAACGAAGCAGAGAAGGTTGAGGCTGGAATTTATAAAGTTGATCTGTATGTCAATAATCGTTTTATTGAGCGCCGCGCGATTGAATTCAGACCTTTGAAAGAAAACATACAGGGCGTGGAGCCTTGCTTAATACCTGATTTATTAGAAAATGCGGGCATTGTTGGAAGTTGGGATTATCGTCAGCAACAAGAACAGCGCAAAAAAAATGTGAGCGCGGGAACACAAGAGACAGATCAGGAATGTTTGTCTCTTAAAGCTGTGGCGCCTGAAAGTACCGTGTATTTTGATTTTTCTTTACTCCGCTTAAATCTCACTATCCCGCAAAGCTTAATGAAAAATATGCCAAGAGGATATGTAAAACCAAGCGAGTTGAACGCTGGGGAAAGTATTGGTTTTATTAACTATACTGGAAATTATTACTATACAAATACCAAGAATATATATGGCAAGCATCTTGATCGGGATTCGGGTTTCTTAAATTTAAGTGGTGGAATAAATTTGGGGAAATGGCAGTATCGGCAGCAATCCAGTTTAAGTATTGATAATGAACATGATCGTGAATGGAACCATTTGCGTAGCTATGTACAAAGACCAATTGATCAGTTGCATTCCCAACTTTCTCTAGGGCAGCTATATAGCTCTGGACGTTTCTTTTCTGGCTTGACATTCCAAGGTTTAAGTCTGGCAACAGATGAACGAATGAGACCTAGCTCATTACGTGGTTACGCGCCTGTGATTCGGGGAACAGCCCAAAGTAATGCCAAGGTTTCAATACGACAAGACAATAAAGAAATTTATCAAATCACAGTTGCACCGGGGCCTTTTGAAATTAAGGATCTATATCCCACCAGTTATAGCGGAAATCTGACTGTTGTAGTCACTGAGGCAGATGGTAGCACCCATAGTAATGAGGTTCCTTATGCCGCCGTTCCACTTTCTTTGCGTGAAGGTACATCCAATTATAATTTTATTGTTGGACGAACAGACTTGGCGAATACAAAAGACGTGGGCTTTGCTGACCTGACTTATGAATATGGTTTAAATAATTTAATGACATTAAATGGGGGATTGCGTGTTGCCAGTGGATATCAGGCAGGGGCATTGGGGGGAGTTGTTGGAGGTTCATATGGTGCTTTTGGTTCAAATATTACTTATTCGCGAGCAAAACTACCGAATATGGACACTCATCAATATCTTGATGGCTGGATGGCAAATCTCAATTACAGTAAAACCTTTCAGCCTACAGATACGGTGATTTCGATTGCTGGTTATCGTTATTCCACTTCAGGTTTCCGCGATTTAAATGATGTGCTGGGTATTCGTAATGCATGGGAAAATAAGGATAGCTGGAGTTCATATGGTTATTTGCAACGTTCCCGTTTTCAGGTCGGTTTAAGCCAAAGCTTTGGAGACTATGGTTCATTTTATCTTTCTGGCTCAACACAGGATTATCGTGACGGTCGTGAAAGAGATACCTTATATCAGGTGGGCTATATGAAAACTTTTGGCATCGTTAGCTTGAATGTGAACTATACCCGACAGCGTACGCATACTTTAACGGGTAAAACCATCAAAGAAGAACGCTTTGATAATTTTGGGGGAATTAGCATTAGTGTGCCGCTAGGGCGTGAACGTTCAGCAAGTACGCCGCAATTAAATACAAATTATAACCGCAGCAATAACAGTGATAACCACCAAATTGGAATTACAGGGGCTTTAGATAAAGATTATAGCCTCAGCTATAGTCTGGGGGCGACGTTGACAGACTGGGGCGAGCAGAAAGCCTATACGGCTGGTTTATATAAGCGATTGCCAGTCATGCAGGTCGGACTGAATACGGCAATCAGCGATGACTATAGACAAGCTTCAATCAATTTTAGTGGCGCTTTGGCTGCGCATTCTGGTGGAGTTACATTGGGGCCTTATCTGGGTGATACCTTTGCTTTAATTGAAGCCAAAGGGGCAAAAGGAGCCAGTATTGTGAGTTCGCCTTACAGTAAAGTTGATCGTTTTGGTTATGCCCTAATTCCAAGTATTAATCCTTACCATTACAACACCATTGCGCTTGATCCTCATGGAATGGCTGAAAATGTTGAATTAGAAGGCGGGGAACAGCGAGTCGCACCTTATGCTGGCGCAGCGGTAAAACTCAATTTTAAAACACGTTATGGATATAGCGTGTTGCTCCAGACTAAAACTGCCACAGGGGAAAATGTCCCTATGGGGGCAGATGTGCTTGATGAGCAGGACAATCTAATCGGTATGGTAGGGCAGTCTGGACAAGTTTATTTTCGCGCAGAGCAACCACAAGGTAGGCTGATATTGAAATGGGGAGCGTTAGAGAATCAACAATGCCGTTTGAATTATCAACTTGATGATGAGCAGTTAAAACAACCATTGATCAAACAGCGTGCTCAATGCGAGATGGTATTTTAAAGATGAAAAAGCAAATTATACATTTTATTTTATTGGTGTTGATTCTGGGGATGAGTCGTATAGGTTGGGCTGCTTGCCAACAGGTTGATTGGCAAAGTGGTGCCTATTATACGGGCTATTCGAATACACGGCCTATCACCCAGACAGAAGATGGTCACGCTGCAAAGATTCGTATTGGCAATATTCATTTGATGGATATTGCGATTCAACCTGCTGGTAGTGTATTGGCTCAAGCGGCGGTTCCTCCAACGGAATATAAAATTCGAAATGCGCATGCGGAAAGTCTGTTATGGGCATGCTCCCCAGATACGGATATGAGCAAAATTCGATTTCTAACTTCGGTCAATGGAGATGATCGAGTTGGCGGTTACTTTAAGGTGAATTCCGATGATGCTGGCGGACAAGAAAATGTGTTTTATACGTGGTTTAAAGGCGTTGGCATCCGTCAAATTATGAATGGTGAGGCTCTTGCACCCCAGTGGACTGAACTGCCTATAGCATTTGAAACAGCTGATTTGAATACTCCTTCGGGTGCAGCAAAAGATAAATGCCAAGCAGGCTGGCATTGTATCCGTTTAAAGCATGTGCCTGTTTTACAGTTTGAACTGATTCGTGTAAATGGTCAGCCTCCTTATATTAGTGCTGCCAATGCTTATTGTAATCTTACGACGACGCCTTCTAATGCGAGTGGAAATGATCGGGGAATGGGGCAATCTGGAAATTACAATTGTGCCCAACCTTCTTCTTATATTACTTTGGGCCATACAGGCACTGCACATTCTGGAGGGAGTGAAACTGGAGATGAATATGTAAGCTTCCCACACGATACCGTAGGTGTAACCCATAGTACGGATATTTCAACCTATCGGTTTTGGGGAGCGGATAATGGATTTGGATACACATTATATGATGCGGTTCACCTGATAAATGATGGTGTAGCTTGCAAAGTCAATAATGTTAGCCCTTATGTAAATTTTGGCACCACTACCATCAATCAGTTAAATAACGGAAATCATGTTAGTCAAGATTTTGAAGTCTTGGTGGATTGTCATAATCATGTTGAAACGACTTCAAAGTCTGGCGTGAATACAGGACAAGTCGCGATTGCCATTCAGGCATCTCACGGGGCTTATGAGGCAGCAAAGAACTTTTCTCCTGCCTTGGTGAATTCTAATAACGGGGTAACTGCATTGTTGTCAGATGACTATCTGAGTAACCCTACACGGGCAAAAAATGCTGGTATTTATATTAAATATCAAGGGACTAATGATTATTTGACTTTATTAGGACAACCGGGTGCAACTGGTACTTTACCTGATTCTAACCGTGATATTTATAACAGGACTTGTGGTCCCGATAACAATCAGCTTTGTTACCCATCAGTCACCTACCCGCAAGGGAATACAGCGGGCTGGTATCCAGTACTAGATCATGCTCAATCGATGGGTACTGCTGGAGACTATACGACCTATCGTATTCCTCTTACTGCTGATCTAAAACGGATTGATGGTGCACAACCCGTTACTAGTGGAACAATTTACTCTACAGCTTATGTGGTCGTGAAAATACAATGAGATCTTTAGCTTTTATCTTCAGTATTTTCTTATTTTTTATCAGTGCAGACGCGACAGCTGGGTTGGCGACGTCTTCCAGCCGAATTATTTATGAAGAAGGTACTCGAGAAAAAACCTTGATCATCGCAAACATAAATGATTATCCAATTGTGGTACAAGCATGGTTTGATGATGGAAGTGGTAATCCAGAATATGAAAAAAGTCCTTTTGTGATATTACCAGCTGTCTTTCGTATGCAGCCAGCAGGCATTCAATCCTTAAGAGTTTTTTACAATGGCGCGGCGTTACCACCCAATAAAGAATCAGTCATCTGGCTAAATTTATATGAAATCCCTGGCGTAAAAAAAGAAGGGGCAGACGCGCATGCCAAACTTGATTTTGCGATGAATACACAACTTAAGGTTTTTTATAGGCCGAAGGGGCTTCAGAAAATGAAATTGCAGGATCTTGTAAAAAAACTAAAGTTCTCTATCGAAAGGCAGGAGGAAAAAGCTGTATTAGTTTGTGAAAATTCTTCTGCTTATCACTTGTCTTTTGCTCGAATAAGCTTGGTTTATCAGGGTGAAAAAACGAATATCATTCAGGAAATGGATATGATGAGCAGTCCATTGAGTAAAAGACGATATATGCTTGAAAATTCCATAGATGGTTTTGATTATATTGAGTTTTCATTAATTGGCGATGATGGTCATATATATCATGGTAAAGTTGATCGAAATGGAGTTGTTATAGATGGATTTTAATGTAACCAAAAATTAGGAAGTTTTTGAGAGGTTTTTATTTTCCTCTCTCCATTTTAGTGGGGTTAACCCACTCCAACTTTTAAAAGCTCTTTGAAATACACTTTGTTCTGAATATCCAAGTAAATAAGTAATTTGATTAATGTTTAATGTGTTATCAAGCAAGTGTTTTTTTGCAAGATCAAAGCGGACATCTGCGAGTAGTGAATTAAAGCTATAACCATATTCTGATAGTCTTTCCCTAAGCTTTTTAGGCGAAATACTCATTTGTTCAGCAATAATTTCAAGACTGATTTTTTTATTTCTAATATTTGTGGTTATACATAATCTGATTTTATTTTCAAATTCGTTATAAGTGCCTAATTTATCTACGAGGAGGTCAGCATGTGTCTTTAATATCTGATAAAGATAAGGATCTGGTTGAGATAAGGGAATATTTTTCAAATTTTCCAGTGAAATAACGATAGAGGTCGTTGGAGAGTTGAAGTTGACTGGACAACCAAAGTACTGCCGATAAAACTCAATATTTTCAGGAGGTTCATACAGAAAGTTAATACACTTGAGCGGTGCTTGATAAGGCGCAATTGAACGTTTGACAATGTTAATGAGTAGTGCAATAGCGCATTCATCAACGATTAATCCCGGCTGGCCCAGATGGTCGTCCCATGAAAACTCTATTTCGGCATTTTTAACCTGAAAATATAAAAAATTAAGGTCATACGCTAAACGGATATATTTAATAAAATCTGGAATCGCATCAAGTAACGTCGGTTTTGAGAAAACCATATAAGAAATAATGCCTGCGTAAGAAGGTTTAATAAAATCTGCAATCTTTAAACCAAGTGCATTTATTTTGCTTTGATCTTGAACCTTATTTAAAATGTTGCACCATATATTAAATGGGATTCTATCCTCTAAATGATACAAGTTGCACTCAGCTGGAATTTTTAACTGGTGGAATTTGCAATAATCGATGATCATCAATGAAAGAGATGCACATACAGAACCCCTGTTTAAAAAATCTTTATTATTTCTGTTCATGGTTTGGATATTAAAATGATTGCATTTATATTTTAATGTGAGTTGTTTTTGTTATCAATAGTATATTTTTTGTATCTTAGCTTATGGGGTAATTAATGTGATTAAGTTTACTTTTTAATGGTTCTAAGTTAATATTTCTTGAATTGCTGGCATATATTGTTTAGATATTTTGTCTTTTAAATTTTCTTAGCGAAGTAAGCGTTATATATTCTAAAAACACAAAAATAATATTTATTATGATTAGTGCTAATTTTTATAAGTTATTTTCATAATTTTTTTTGGAAATAGTTTTTAATGTTTAGATTATGAATGAGAAAACTGTTTAGTGTCATCTCGATGAATTTATGTAAATTTTAGTAGTTAAGCGAGCAAATACTGACCCGATATGTAGAATAAAAAACAATCATTTTATTAAAGAATTATCTCAACTATAAATTCACTCAACGTTTCTCATTTCTGCTGTATGCCGATCTGAGCCAAAGGAGTAAACATGATTGTATTATTCATATTGCTTGGCCTATTAATTCAGCTTTTTGTTATTTGGGCTCTCTTTTATTTTGAAGCTACGCGAACCATTGGCTGTGTGGTGGCGATTGTAGCTGCCATTCTGTGTAGCGTTTTGATTACGCCTTGGAGTTTGTTACTGGGTGTGCCCATCATCATCGCGAGTATTATTCTCCTGATTACGCCGTTACGTGATGCGTTGATCAGTCGACCCGCTTTTAAAGTGCTTTCAAATGCCATGCCGAGTATGAGTACGACGGAAAGAGAGGCATTGGACGCAGGTACAAGCTGGTGGGAGAAAGAACTCTTTATGGGGGCACCTGATTGGGAAAAGTTTGATCAATATCCTTATCCAGTCTTATCTACAGAAGAACAGGCATTTTTAGATAATGAAGTACAACAGCTCTGTTCGATGTTGGATGAATGGCAGATCCATCATCAGGAAAAAGACCTGCCGCCTGAGGTTTGGCAATTCATTAAAGACAATGGCTTCCTTGGTTTGATTATTCCAAAAACATTTGGTGGTAAGCAATTTACGCCTTTTGCGCAAAGTCGAATTATGAGCAAGATTGCTTCTCGCTCACTGACTGCTGCGGTAAGTTGTATGGTGCCGAATTCGCTTGGGCCGGGTGAATTGTTGCTGCACTATGGTACAGAAGAGCAAAAACAACGTTATTTACCCGGCCTTGCAAATGGTACAGAAGTACCTTGTTTTGGATTGACCAGCCCTGAAGCGGGTTCGGATGCAGGTGCGATCCCAGATACGGGTGTGGTGTGTTATGGGCAATACCAAGGTCAGGAAGTTCTGGGCTTAAAAATGAATTTCTCTAAGCGCTGGATTACACTGGCTCCGATTGCAACCGTGATCGGCTTGGCTTTTAAACTTTATGATCCAGAAGGTTTATTGGGCGACAAAAGCAAAGTGGAATATGGTATTACCTGTGCCTTGATTCCAGCCGATCATGAAGGCATTCAGATTGGTCCGCGACATAATCCAGGGGCGCCGTTTATGAATGGTACGGTTGAGGGAAGTGATGTATTTATTCCTTTGGAATGGATTATTGGCGGGCAGCAAAATGCTGGTAAAGGTTGGCGTATGTTGATGGAATGTCTAGGCGTAGGGCGTGGTATTTCACTGCCTGCTTTGGCAACCGCGGCAGGGGAAATGAGCTATCTGCTGGTGGGTGCATTTGCCAGTGTGCGCCAACAATTCAAAATCTCGGTTGGGCATTTTGAAGGGGTACAAGAGGCGACCAGTGATATCGCCAGTGATGCCTATATGTTGGAATCATTCCGTTATCTGGTGACCTGTGGTTTGAACCAAGGTGGAACGCCTGCGGTGATGACGGCAATGGCCAAATACTATGCGACTGAAACCATGCGTAAGGTGGTCAATCACGGTATGGATGTGGTGGGTGGTCGAGCGATTCAGTTAGGCCCACGTAACTTTCTTGCATTGACGTATCAATCGATTCCAGTGGCAATTACGGTAGAAGGGGCAAATATTCTGACCCGTTCGTTGATGATTTTTGGTCAAGGTTCGATGCGTTGCCATCCTTATTTGTTTGAAGAATTGCAGTTGTTGCAGTCGGAAGATAAAGCCGCCGCGTTTAAGGAATTTTCGCCATTATTGTTTAAACATTTAGCCTATACCTTCAATCGTGCCGCTAAAGCTGTTGCATTTTCGATTACAGGCGGTTCGGATGAGGGCTCTAAACAAGCTGATGATTTTTCCAAAGGCTATTACAGTACGATTAACCGTTTCAGTGCTGATTTTGCATTAACGGCAGATATGGCGCTTGGGATTTTGGCGGGTGATTTAAAACGTAAAGAAATGCTGTCTGGGCGTTTGGCTGATATTCATGCGCATTTATTTATCGCCACTGCGATCTTGAAATATTATGAGCATGGACAAAGAACCGAGGCAGAAAAGAAACATGCCGAATTAGCGTTGAATAAAGCCTTGTATCAGGTGCAAGAAGCCTTCTTCAGCTTCTATGATAATTTCCCAATGAAACTTGCAGCCTGTATGGTGAAATTAATTTGCTTCCCATTTGGTCGTCCAATTGCGGCACCATCGGATCAATTGAAACAGGAAGTGGCGCAATTGATGATGCAAGAGCATGCGTTCCGAGATCAGCTCAAACAACATGTTTATTATACGACGGATGCAAATGATGTAATGGGACGGATGGAGTCTACTTTCCAAAGTCTGTTACAGTTGCAACCGTTGTGGAATAAATTTAAAAAAGCGGAGTCAAAAGATCAGTTTGCAGGGCTAAGCTTTGAAGAACACATTGCCAATGCGATTGAAACAGGTTTTATTAGCACTACTGAGGCAGAATCGCTTTTACAATACAATGCCAAACGTTATGACAGCATGCTGACGGATATTTTTGATGAGCACTTAGTCGATGATCTGCCGCTTGAAAATCCTCATCTTCGAACTTGATTACTGAGTCGCTTAATAACCGCGTTTGAAGCAGTCCTGAATGTATGAGAAAGACGTTTTTCATGTCTCCTATACATATATTCAGGGCTGTTTTTCATAACAATTCTCAAGTTTTATATCAATCTGTTATATTTTTTTTGCAAAATTCTGTGTCTTTTCTTGTTCTGTACCTTCCTGCACTATAACAATATGAATTGAGCAAAGCGAAAGGTACCGATATGAGTTTTTTGAAAAAAAAGAATAATGCCAGTTTTGTGTTCTTCATTATTACACTATATGCCTTTTTAGGCTTTGGCATTGGCTACGTGATCTGGGAATATTTTTTATAACAGCGTTGCCCAAAAGCTTAGGGTTCTATCTTCAAAAAATCCTAAGCATTTGCTGGGCCATGGGCTGAAATTTGATGCATCCTTTAGGAAAGCACGAGTCGATTTTTAGGTCTATTTCTTTAATAACCATTGCACTGAGGCATCAAACAGTTTGAGACCATCTTCTGAAAGATTGGGAAAAGTCTCATTATTGAGAAAGAACATCAGCCTTTTTGCTGGGGCCAAAGATTCATAATCCATGGTTGCACCTTTTTCATAACCCCAGATGGCCACTTTTTCTGGTTGACCATAAATCGTTGCAATAATGGTGGCACCTAATCCCGGCTTGCCCCAACTCATGGGTGCCTGTGCTTTATAAACGTTGCGCGTTCCCGCAGGAAGGTTCGCCGATAGGGGATGCGGTGCATTGACCAACCACAAATAACGTTCTTTCTCAACTTCACCAAAATCAGTATCGATCCGTTTACCTGTCATCGCCAGATCATCGAGATAATCATTTTCCCACGTCATCAGTGGAATCGGGAGTTGACGCCAACCTGATTTTAAATTTTTGGACGCAACCGTTGAAGAAAGAATGACCAGATCAGGATGATTTAAGTTGCTTGGCGAAACAGATTGATCAAGGAGCTCAACTTGATAACCTTGAGTCTGTAAATACTTCTGAATAGATACATCGGCAGAAGCAGATGCGCCATTGAGCTGTGAAATGAGCGCAATTTTTGTCTTCGCATAAACAGAAGATGTTAAGGTAAACAGTGCTGTGATCAGCGTGATAGAAAGAAGCTTTTTCATATTGATCTCAACAGAGCAGTGATTTAAGCACTGCTCTGTTCCTCTATTTTAGAATTTAAACGTTGCTCGCAACACCGCTTGGCGAGAGTCACCTTGTGATACCGCCAGATTATTAACGCTGGCGGTATAGTAGGTTTTATCGAAAATATTATTTAAATTAAACTGAAAGTTAACTGCCTGTTTGGCAAAGGTGGTGTCATAACTGATAAAGGCATTGGCAAGCATATATTCAGGTAGGTCAAAGGTGTTTTCTGAATCACCTGCGCGCTTACCGACATAATTGCCACTGAGTCCTAAACGTAAATTGCCATTATAAAGTTCGCCGTAGTTATAGGCCAATGCGAGTGAGGCGGTATCTCGTGCCACATTATTTAAACGATTGCCTTGTAGACCAGTTTCATCTTCAGTGACTTTGGCGTTGGTATAGGCATAGGTCAGGGTGGCGTCGAGTTGATCAGTTAGACGGCCTGTGAGGTCGAGTTCAGCACCTTTAGAGCGGACGGCACCTGTGGTGTGTAGTTCTACTTCTTTGGTTGATGAATTGGTTATTTTGGCAAGCACATTACGCTTTTTAATATCGTAGAGTGCAAAGTTGGCCTTAATACGATCATTAAATTCATATTTTGCACCGAGTTCATAAGATTTTGCCTGTTCAGGTCGGACATCCGAGTCAATAACAGCATTGCCACCTAAAGGAGCAATTGTAGAGTTCGGTTTGAGTGATTCGGTATAGCTCCCATACAATGAAAATTGGTCATTCCATTGATAGACTAAACCTGCATGTGGAAGCCAAGCATCATCATTGGTATTGGTATTTTCTTTAAATGGTCTGCCGCGCCCAGCAGTCTGTTGATAATGTAAGTAACGCCCACCAAGCACCGCAATCCATTTTTCATTTAAATGGATCGCATCTTGCAGATAAAAACCATAGGTATGCAATTTATCGGTTTGGTCACTATCCGACGCGACGATATTGCGGGAAGCTTCGACAGTGCCAAAATCTGGGTTGAGATAGTCTAGGGTAGAAGTGTCTCCACGAACCATATCGGGACGGAAATATTTACGGTATTCGATATCCGAACCGATCTGAATGTCATGCTTTAAACCGAGCAGATTGATCGAGCCATTGAGATAGGCTTGGGCATTACTATCTATGCTTTCTGCATTTAAGGTCGCATCGGTACGACGCTTCACAGTATGATTCTTTGTATCTAACGAGGTGACGCGTAACTGGTTAGCATCATAGGTTTCGTAGTTATAGGTATAGCCGAAATGCGCTGACCAGGTGTCATTAATTTGATGATCAACCAACAGTTGTGCCAGATGATCTTCACCTTTCATTTGATTAAAAGCTTCATCCAGACGTTGGTATTTTGAGATCGGTAAAGCTTTTTTTGTGTTGAGATCAAAAATGGTTGAGCGATCAAAAGGGACATCAAAATGACGATATTGATAGCTGAGATTGACTTTGGTCTGACCATTGTCCCATGCCACAGACGGAGCGATTAAAGTCTGTTTGAGATTGCCAAAATTACGCCAATAGTCTGTGTCAGAATGATCGACAATAAAACGATAGGCAAAGTTACTTTCATTAATTGCGCCCGTAGTATCCAGACTTGCACCTAAACCATTTTTACCCGCAGCAAAGCTTGAACCATAGATGGCCATTTCGGTTTTCTGGGTCATTTCAGGTTTTTTAGTCACCACATTGACCACACCGCCTGGATCCATAATGCCATAAAGGAGAGAAGCAGGGCCTTTTAATACTTCAACCTGTTCAACTGCCGCATTCATGGTTCGACCTTGCACAATTGGCATGCCATTCACGGTAATTGAACCATCACGGTTGTCTCCAAAACCGCGTTTCATGACTGTATCTTGAGTGCCGCCTAAGGTGTTGCCTTGAGTAATGCCGCTGACTTGTGTGAGTGCATTATCCAGATTCGCGGGCACATAATCTTTCACATATTGTTTGGAAACGACGTTGACCGTTTGAGAGCTCTCCAGATTTTTTTGATTACCTCTTAAGGTCGATGCTGTTTGCGTTCCGATATAGCCTGAGCTGGATTCAGCTTGTACTTTGATGGTGTCGAGCTGTGTGATTTCTGGTGCAGCAGTTTCTGCCCAAGTCAGCACAGGAATACAAGACAGAAGCAATGAACCGCTATATTTTAAAATTTCAATCGTGATGAGATTTTTACGCGGAGAGAATGCAGACATAGGAATACCTGAGCGATACCAAAAATAGGGTAGAGACTGGAGAAAAGAGGCAATCAATCTGATGACAATTTGGGTCAATACAGCGATAAAAGCGTGCTCAGTATATTTAAATAGGAATCATTTACAAGAACTTGCTGGAAAGTAGGAAGCTTGAAAAAATAAGAGTTTGATAATACGTAAATTATTTTGAGTTTTTTATTTGTTCCTTGACGAATTACTTTATTTGAGATAAATACCTTTCAATTAATTGAAATTATTGATGAATTTCTAATTTTAAAAAGATCAAAGCAAAAATAAATGAATCGTATTCATAATGTCATATTGAAATAAATCATTTTATTCATACTGCCTTGTTCGGTAGGCTACAGTGATGAATTACGGTTAAAGTTAGATAAATTATCGCCATTTTAAAATAATTATATTGAGTTAACACATGGAAGAATTAGGCTTTTCGATCATTGATCCACATATTCATCAATGGGATCCTTATCACACACCGCATTCTGCTGCTGTATTGGTAAAAACTTTAGGGAAATATCCCACGGTTATGGATCGTGTTGTGCGTTTAGTCAAACCTAAGCCTTTACTAGAGACGTTAGGTACAACCCAATACGCATTGAATCCCTATTTACCAGCGCATTATCTAAAGGATAGCAGCTTATTTCCTGTAGAAAGCGTGGTGCATGTCGAAGCAAACTGGCATCATCACAAAGGTTTTGGTGTGGTGGAAGAAACCAACTGGATTAAGCAATTAGATTTTAATCGTCACGGTTTAAAGCTGGGTGCCATCGTTGCTGCGGCTGACCCAAGAGACCGAAAATTCAAAGACATTCTTAAAGCCCATCAGCAGGTGAGCCCACTCTTTCGTGGTATTCGTAAAATGGCGGCCTGGCATGAGGATAGTGGCATTTATCGATGGTGTGATCGGCCTCATCTTTATCGTGACAAGAAATTCTTAAAAGGTTTTGAACAACTTGCAAAAATGGATTTATCTTTTGATGCATGGGGATATTCCACTCAGTTAGCAGAAATCACTGGTTTGGCGAAACAATTTCCTCAAACCCGTATCGTCGTTGATCATCTGGCGACACCCGCTGGCCTGTTTGGAGCCGTGGGTAAGAAAACGGGAATTACCGCATCGCAGCGTGAGTCCATTTTTAGACAATGGCAGCAGGATATTGCAGTTTTGGCTGAACAGGAAAATGTCTATACCAAAATTTCAGGCTTGATGATGCCAGTATTAGGACATCGCTTTTATCAACAAAAACGAACAGCAACGCCTACTGAAATCGTGAATCTACTCAGCCCATTGCTTGAACATGCCGTTCAGGTCTTTGGCATCAACCGCATTATGTATGCGTCTAATTTTCCTATGGATAAAGCCAATGCAACATTAAATGACCTTGTGCAGGCTTATATCCAGATGCTTCGTCCTTATGGTGAGCAGGCGATGTACGCCGTTTTTAGACAAAATGCAGCCCATTTTTATCAACTTCATCTAGAGTCTACCCATGAAAAATTTTAATCAGAAAGTCGCTGCAATTACAGGCGCAGGTTCAGGGATTGGCCGACAGCTTGCACTTTTACTGGCACAGCAAGGCGCACATTTAGCTTTGAGCGATGTTAATGAACAGGGATTGCAAGAGACGAAGGCCTTGTTACAGCAATATCCTGTCAATGTTACCCTGACACAGCTGGATGTTTCTGATCAGGAAGCAGTGCGTGAATGGGCAGAACAGAGTTTTAAAGCACATGGCAAGATTAACCTGATTTTTAATAATGCAGGTGTGGCGCTGGCAAGTACCGTCGAAGGGATGGATTATGAAGAATTGGACTGGATCTTAAAGATTAACTTTTGGGGTGTGGTCTATGGCACCAAAGAGTTTCTGCCTTATTTAAAACAAAGTGGCGAAGGGCATATTGTGAATATTTCCAGTCTGTTTGGTTTAACAGCTCAACCGACCCAAAGTGCCTATAATGCAACTAAATTTGCGGTTCGTGGTTTTACGGAATCATTGCGCCAAGAATTAAAGCTGCAACAGAATGGGGTGAGCTCGACCTGTGTACATCCTGGCGGGATTCGAACCAACATTGCCAATAGTGCACGTATGAGTGACAGCATTCGGGCTTTGGGAATGAATCCAGCTAAGGCCAGTCAGGCCTTTAACAAAGTGTTGAAAACCCCACCTGAACAAGCTGCCAAAATTATTCTTGAAGCTGTGAAAGCAGATAAAGCACGTGTCCTGATTGGAAATGATGCAAAAATCATTGATCTGATTCAGCGTATTACGCCAACTCATTATTCACATGCATTGAGTTTCTTTACCAAGAAATCCAAGAAAAAGCGGGCTTAAAAATTAGAATGATATGAATAAAGTTAGACTGATATCCAATTGGAATCAGGTGACTTTGGTGTTGGAAATGGCATAAAAGAAGGTTTAAAGAATACTCTTTTATGCCGCTCCAGCTTAATCCAGACTTTCTACAATACTGATCATCACATCAGCACAATCTTTACGAGCCAGTCGTGCTTTCAAATATTCTTCTGAATGGTAACAAGCCTGAGCTGTTTCTAAGTCAGAAAATTCAATAATGACATGGCGCTGATATGCTGTGCCTTCCAGACAAGTCGAGTTACCGCCTCTTGCAAGAAATTTTGCTCCATATTTTTCAAAAGCATGCGGTGCCAAGGCCATATATTGTTTATATTGCTCCAGATCATGGATGGTCACGTGAGCAATCCAGTAAGCAGACATTCTTATATCCTTATGTAAGTTAAGGCTTCATCGGCCTTATGTTTCCGTTTTCGTGATTAACTATTCAAAATATTTTTTGCCACAGATGCCGCTTCTGCAATATGTTCCGCAACAGCTTGCTTGGCTTTGTCAGCATCTTTATGTAAGTAGATGGCTTCACACATATTTTTGATACGTTGGTAACCTGAAATTTCACGTTTGGTAGATTTCATGGTCATGGCACGCAGACGGCTAATACGACCATTCAAGCGTTGCACCACTTCCCAGGCAATATAATGTTTTGCTGTGGTAAAAATAGTTTCATAAAGCTTTGCAGAGGTGGCAATAATTAAATTGATATCATCCGCAGCAAATGCTTGTTCAAGCTCAGCTAATAAGTGCTGCAATTGCTGAGTGGTTTGATCAGTAAGATTTTGGGTGCAATCTGCAACCGCACTTTGCTCGAGTAAAAGACGAATCTCATAGATTTGTGAGGCAATTTCCCAGTCCAGTAATGAAACAATTGGACCTTTATTGGGCAAGATTTCAACCAGACCTTCTGCTTCCAGATAACGAATCACTTCCCGCACCACAGAACGGCTTACACCTAGTTCTTCACAAAGTGTCCGTTCAACCAGTCTTTTTCCAGAGGGAAAATAACCTGTAATAATGGCATTACGCACTTTATCCAGACAGAGCTCACGCAAAGTCACAGGTGGATTTTCAATTTTAAGATTCATAGAAATTCATCTTTCCCGATTTTAATAATGCAGAATTTTGTTACATGTTCTTTGCTAAAAATTAGCATAGCAAACTCTTGCTTTTTTTTCATTATGTATTATGGTATACCATAATACGAATGACAAGATAAATTCACACGCAAGGAAGAACAATGAATCTAATCCGTAAAACTGTGCTCCATGTGGAAACCACCTATATTGATGGTGGCAAAGAAGCACCAACACCTTTAAAAATGGTGGCAGCAGCTGCTGTAATCAAAAATCCTTGGGCAGGTCAGGGCTATGTCGAAAACCTTGCACCTGAAATCCGCCGTATTGCACCTATACTGAGTGAACATTTGACCCAACTGATTCTTGACGAAGTTGGTTCTGGCGAAGCAGTACAAGCCTTTGGTAAAAGTGCTGTAGTCGGGCTGGAGGGTGAACTTGAACATGCCTCTGCACTGATTCATACCTTGCATTTTGGCAATACTTATCGCAGTGCAGTGGGAGCAAAATCATATCTGGCATTTAATAATACCCGTGGCCCAGCCAATGCGCCGATCTTGATTCCAATGATGGACAAGAATGATGAAGGACGTCGTTCCCATTATTTGACTTTACAATTTTCAATTCCAGATGCACCTGCTGCTGATGAGCTGGTGGTGGTGATTGGTGCTGCGACAGGTGGTCGACCACATCATCGTATTGGAGATCGTTATCAAGATTTGGAAGAGTTAGGTCATGATCTCAAAAACCCTGCAGCTGTCAAATAACCGCATTGCTCATTATTTTGAGCAGGGCGAAGGAGAACCGCTGGTTCTGATTCATGGTGTTGGGATGCAAGCAGCAGCATGGTATCCACAAATCGAATTCTTCTCGAAACATTATCGGGTGATTTCAGTGGATATGCCAGGCCACGGACAAAGTACAAAATTAGCAGATGATGCCCAGCTACAGGATTTTGTGGACTGGACCATCGAATTGATTATCGCTTTGGATGTTGGCGCTGTGAATTTGGCTGGACATTCTATGGGATCTTTAATCACCACAGGCGTCAGTGCAACCCGTCCTGATTTAGTGAAGCGTATGGCTGTGCTCAATGGGGTTTATAAGCGTTCAGCGGAAGCTAAAGATGCAGTGATTCAACGTGCCGAAGAATTAAAAACCGGTCATATCGATATCGAGACCCCATTACAACGCTGGTTTGGTCAGAGTGATGTTGAACGTCAGGCTGCCTCAAAAGTGAAATCCTGGTTACAGGAAGTGGATATGTCGGGTTATGCCACTGCTTATGCTGCTTTTGCACGAGGTGATGCAGTTTATGCGGATCAATGGCCTAACATTGGATGTCCAGCCTTGATTTTAACAGGTACGGGTGATCCCAACTCTACTGCGGAAATGGCAATACAAATGGCCAGTCAGGCAAAAAAGGGTAAGGCGATCGTGATTGAGAATGAGCGTCACATGGTCAACTTGACGGCTCCGGATCAAGTCAATAGTGCAATGCAAGCGTGGTTGGAAACCAGCGTCTAAGTTGCTCAATGAAGGAATATGGCAATGAGTGAAATGGATACAATAAACAAGATACGTGAACTACGTGATGCCTTTGGCTCTTTTATGACGGGCGTTACTGTAGTGACAACCTGTAAAGATGATGGAATGCCATTAGGCTTTACCGCAAACTCTTTTGCTTCGGTGTCTTTGGACCCAGCTTTGCTGCTCGTCAGCATTGCCAAGACATCAAGCAATTATCAACACTTTGCAAATACAAAACACTTTGCCATCAATATTTTGGCAGAAGAACAAAAGGATGTGTCGAATACCTTTGCCCGTCCAAGTGATGACCGTTTTGCAAATCTTGCATGGACAAAAAGTGAATACCAAAACCCGATTATTGATCATGTCAGCGCATGGTTTGACTGTACCACCTATCAAATCGTTGATGCAGGTGACCATGCCATTCTGATTGGTAAAGTTGAAAATTTTGCTTCGGCAGGTTTTGCAGGTCTTGGTTATTATCGTGGTGCCTATTTTACTCCAGCAAAATCATCGACCGATGTCATTTCAAGCATGAAAGTGATGATGATGGCTTTGATAGGCCATGAGAACCAGATTCTGTTGGAACAAACTGCTGACAATAAATGGACTCTGCCACATTTGGTAGTCGACAAAGATGGTGCGGAAAAAGCCTTAGAAAAAATCTTTGCAGCTTATCAACCTGATGCATCAGCAAGTTTTATTTATTCTGTGTATGACGATGTGACAACACAACAGCAATATATTGCTTTCTTGTGTAATACCCCTGTTGCAACCGCACATAAAGGTCAATTCATCGATTTGAATGATCTTGAGCAGCTCACTTTTGTAGATGGCGCTTTGCAAAGTATGTTAATGCGTTATCGCAAAGAAAATTATCTTAAAACTTATGGTGTTTATTACGGTAATCAAACCAGTGGTACGGTTCGTCAAATTGTTAAAGAGGAAGTTTAACTATGCGTTTTTCATTATTTGTACACATGGAACGTGTTTCTGATCAGCAAACGCAGAAACAGCTTTATGATGAGATGATTGAACTGTGCCAGATTGCGGATCAGGGAGGTATGCATGCGATCTGGACGGGTGAGCATCACGCCATGAATTTTACCATTGCACCGAATCCGTTTATTAATTTGGCTGATCTGGCCAATAAGACCAAAAATGTGCGCTTGGGTACAGGCACAGTGGTTGCTCCTTTCTGGCATCCGATCAAGTTGGCAGGCGAAGCGGCCATGACCGATATCATTACCAATGGTCGTTTAGATATCGGGATTGCACGAGGCGCTTACTCATTTGAATATGAGCGGATGGTTCCTGGGATGGATGCATGGAGTGCAGGGCAACGCCTGCGTGAAATGATTCCTGCCATCAAAAATCTTTGGAAAGGCGACTACGAACATAAGGGCGAGTTTTGGCAGTTCCCAAAAACCACCTCCGCACCACAGCCTTTACAACAGCCATTTCCTCCAATCTGGGTGGCGGCACGTGATCCAAATAGCCATGAATTTGCAGTACAGAATGGTTGTAATGTACAGGTCACACCGTTGCATTTTGGGGATGATGAAGTTGAGAAACTGATGGGGCATTTCAATGCCGCTTGTGAAAAATTTGCTGATATTCCACGTCCGGAGATTATGTTACTCCGCCATACTTATGTAGCAGAGAGTGAGGCAGATGCACAAGTTGCAGCAGAAGAAATTAATGCTTTCTATAATTATTTTGGTGCGTGGTTTAAAAATGAGCGTGAAATTAATCAAGGTCTCATCGCACCCATCAGTAAAGAAGAAATGGCCCAACATCCTTTCTACACCCCTGAAGCAATGCGTCAAAATAACGTGATTGGTGAAGCGCAGGAAGTGATTGACCGTTTAAAAGCCTATGAGGCGATGGGATATAACGAGTATTCATTCTGGATTGATACTGGAATGAGCTTTGAACGTAAAAAAGCTTCGTTACTGCGTATGATCAATGACGTGATGCCTGCATTTGCATAGGAGAGAAGAGCATGACTTCTCAATTCCAGTTATATATTAATGGTCAATTTGAAGACGGTGCTGCCCAGTTTGATAGTATTAATCCAGCAACAGGGCAAGTCTGGGCGAAAATGCCGGAAGCACGCCGTGATGAAGTGAACCGTGCTGTGGCAGCCGCCACCCATGCTTTACAGGAGAGTGCTTGGGCAGGTTTAACAGCTTCTCAACGAGGTAAACTGCTTTATAAACTTGCAGAGCTGATTGAACAAGCGGCGCCACAACTGGCTCAATATGAAACCAGCGATACAGGCAAAATCATTCGCGAAACTTCAAGTCAGATTGCCTATGTCGCTGAGTATTATCGCTATTACGCAGGAATTGCTGACAAGCTTGAAGGCAGTTATTTACCGATTGATAAGCAGGATATGCAGGCCTGGACAATCCGCGAACCTGTGGGTGTGATTGCAGCGATTGTACCGTGGAATAGTCAGTTGTTTCTCTCGGCAGTCAAACTGGGGCCCGCTTTGGCCGCTGGATGTACTGTTGTACTGAAAGCATCAGAAGAGGGTCCAGCACCTTTGCTTGCTTTTGCGCGTTTGGTGCATGAAGCCGGTTTTCCAGCAGGTGTCGTGAATATCATTACTGGTTTTGGCCCTGAATGCGGTGCAGTGTTAAGTAGTCATCCAGATATTGCACATGTGGCATTTACTGGTGGCCCTGAAACAGCACGGCATATTGTCCGTAATTCTGCTGAAAATCTGGCAAAAATATCGCTTGAGCTAGGTGGCAAATCTCCGTTTATTGTATTCGCTGATGCGGATCTGCAAAGTGCGGTCAATGCTCAAGTTGCGGCAATTTTTGCTGCAACAGGACAAAGTTGTGTTGCAGGTTCACGGTTGCTGGTTGAGGCAAGTATTAAAGATGAGTTTGTGCAGCGTCTGGTTGAGCGGGTACAAACTATCAATATTGGTTTACCCGAAGACATGGCAACAGAATACGGGCCCTTATGTACATTACGTCAACGTGAAAAAATTGAGCAGGTCGTGGCTAGCTCAATTCAGCTAGGCGCAAAATTATTAACCGGCGGAAAATCATTGCCAAGAGCAGGGTATTACTATCCCCCAACAATTCTGGATTGTAGTGATGTCCCGCAGGCAGATTGCGTCATGACTGAGTTATTTGGGCCAGTCCTGTCTGTGGTGAGTTTTAGTAGCGAAGCAGAAGCGGTTCAAAAAGCCAACAATACCCCTTACGGACTTGCTGCGGGTGTATTTACCAACAATTTAAGCCGCGCGCATCGTATGACCAAAGCCATTCGTTCAGGCATTGTCTGGTTGAATACTTATCGCGCCGTTTCTCCACTAGCACCTTTTGGTGGTCATGGTTTATCAGGCCATGGTCGTGAAGGTGGCTCTGATGCCGTGCTGGATTACACCACTACAAAAACGGTCTGGTTGCGTACCTCGGATCAACCGATTGATGATCCTTTTGTGATGCGATAACGCTGCAAAAGGTTGAGTTCAGGATTTTTAATTTCAAGGATGAAAACATGAAAATGCAGAACGCTGAAATTCCATAAATCCCAAGCTGAGTGAGAAAAGCTAGTTTTTGTTGAGCATGCTTCATGCGTCGACCGAAGCTCTTTTATCTTTTTTCCTGAGCTTTCATGCATATCGCTCAACAATGAGCTGAAAAAACAGAAATAAATGTCAGGTCATCAGGATATGGCGCTGGCAAGGCAGGTTGTGAAACCTACGTTTACTCTCACGAATTGATATTGAGGAAATGAGTTCCTCAAAGAGAGATTAAGGATATGAGCCAAAATGAGAAAAATGCTTTCGCGATAGAAAGTCATTCAATTGATTATGTGGATCCTTCAGAACGTCATGGAAAAGTTCGGGATCTATTCACTTTGTGGTTTTGTACCAATATTGCACCTTTGGCTGTGATTACTGGTGCAATGTCCATGTTAACCTTTAAGTTAAGCCTGATCAGTGCATTGGTCGCGATTTGTTGTGGTCATTTTTTTGGTGCAGCTATTCTGGCACTGACCTCAGCGCAGGGACCACAGGTGGGTATTCCACAAATGATCCAGAGCCGTGCACAGTTTGGACGTTACGGTGCGTTACTGGTTGTATTATTTACCACGTTAATTTATCTCGGTTTTTTTATTTCCAATATTATTCTTTCTGGCAAGACACTGCATACCGTTGTGCCAGCGATCCCTGTTCCAACTGCGACGGTGATTGGTGCGATTGCTGCAACCACGATCGGTATTGTTGGCTATCACCTGATTCATAAGTTCAACAAGATTGGTACTTGGTTTATGGGCGGTTCATTGTTAATCGGCCTCATGATCATGATTCCGCATATTAATGCAGAGGTCTTGGCAAAAGGATCGTTTAATTTGAAAGGCTGGTTCGCCATGTTTGGCTTATGTGCGGTCTGGCAAATCAGCTTCTCACCTTATACCTCAGATTATTCAAGATATTTGCCTAAAAGTATCGGGATTTATAAACCCTTTATCTATACCTACTTAGGTGCGGCGCTTGGCACCATCTTTGCGATGAGCTTTGGAACGGTTGCAGTTAGTATTGGCTCAACCACTGATGCCATGGAAGCCGTTAAATCTGGAACAGGACTGTTTGGCTATGTGCTGATGATTTTATTCCTGTGTAATATTATCGGACACAATGCCATGAATTTATATGGTGCAGTGCTGTCTTGTATTACTTCGATTCAAACTTTTGCGGGGCAGTGGATGCCGAGTAAAAACGTTCGTATCAGTTTGTCCATTATTGTTTTAATTCTGGCGACCTTTACCGCACTTTGGGCTTCAAGCAACTTTATCAGCTTCTTCCTCAATGTCATTTTTGCCTTGTTATTTATTCTGGTTCCTTGGGTATCGATTAACTTGCTGGATTTCTATGTCGTCAATAAGAAATCTTATGATATTCCTTCTATTTTCGCTCAGGACGGTGGCATCTACGGTAAATTCAATGCCAAAGCTTTAATCGCCTATTTCTTAGGTATTGTGATTCAGATTCCTTTCCTCACCAATGCTTTCTTTACTGGGTCATTTGCCAATATTATTCCTGATGTCGATATTTCATGGGTGATTGGTTTGGTGGTGAGCTTCGTGGTGTATTACGCCTTTAATCTTGGAAAGATTAAGTGTAATCGTCCTGCATTTAATGCAAATGCATAAGCGGAACTGAATAAGAAAGGAATCTGGAAAATGAAAAAAATTGATTTGCAGTTCGCCCTAACCACGGTTTTGCTGGGCATGATCTCGTCAAGTTATGCTGGGATCAGTTTTGGAGATGCGACAGCCGATGCGGGCAAGTTGACAATATCCGGCTATGTCCGTGCCAATTATCAAGATAAGGATTTTGGTGAAGCAGCATCTGAACATAAAATACGTTTTGATGCAGCACAGTTAAAACTGGACTATGAACGTGGGCAGTTATTTGGACATGCTGAATATCGTTGCTATCAGTACGATACCCTGTGTGATTTTTCGAGTTTGATTGATGCTTATGTTGGCTATCATCTGAATCAGACTGATCAAGTGGTGGTGGGTATGCAACCGATTCCTTTTGGGCCTGCACGGTTCTGGGGAAATAGCTTATATGGCAGTATCAATACCACAGCAGGTTTAGAAGATGTGCATAACCTTGGTTTAAATTATCACTTTGAATTACCGAGCGCGACTCAATTTGATGTAGGTTATTTTGCTACAGATGCAGGTCATTACGAAGGAAGTACGCGAGACTCTGGACGCTATACGGCCAATTATGTGAGCTCAAATGACAGTAGTAAAAGCGATCTACAGGAAAAAAATATGTGGGTGGGGCGTATAACGCAAGATATCTCTTTAGGGTTAACTGGCTTAAGCACCCAAGTTGGCGGGTCTTACTGGACTTCGGAAATTGAAAATAAAACCATGTCTAAAACAGGAAGACGTAACGCCTGGGCATTATTTAGCAAATTTAATTATGGCAATCTGGGACTCACATTAACGGGCGGGAAAAATGATGTCACGAATAAAGACTCAATGGACTCTGCAGCTTCATTAATGGGTTCATACGACAGCGAATATTATGTTGCCAACAAAGCAACGTATTATACGGCTGATATTGGCTATGCCTTTAAAGATGTCAAACAGATTGGCAATATTACACCTTATTTCATGCATAGCCGTTACAACAAAGATCAGGCTGGTGCACAAGATTCGACCCGTAATATTTTGGGTGTCGCAATCGACCATAAACAGTTTTCTTTGGTTGCTGAATATATCATGAGTAAAAATGATCCCTTTATTGGTGGCACTCAAGACTCATTGGCGCTGGGGGATGATGGGAAGTGGAACAAATTATTAAACCTGACATTGTTCTATTATTTTTAGGATGAGTCATCAGATTTGGGCGACCGAAAATTTTTTTCAAGATTTATTTGGTATGCCATAATACAAGATAGAATAGTTTCCAGATTTTTCACCATCTGTTGAGCTATTCCAACGCCGATACAGGATAACGTGTATGCAACTTCAACAAATGCAATTATTCCACCAACAAGCGCTTATTGCTGGACAGTGGTGTGATGCTGACAACCAGCAAACTTCAGAGATTTATAATCCTGCGACACAAGAAATGATTGGTACTGTGCCGAATATGGGGAAAGCTGAAGCGGATCGTGCAATTCAGGCTGCTGTGAAGCATTGGGCAACATGGAAAAATAAGACAGCCAAAGATCGTTCCATTATTTTAAAGAAATGGTTTGATCTCATGGTTGCACATGCCGATGAGCTGGCATTTATTTTAACCAGTGAACAGGGCAAACCTTTAGCAGAGGCAAGAGGAGAAATCCTATACGCGGCCAGCTTTGTAGAATGGTTTGCAGAGGAAGCAAAGCGAGTCTATGGGGATACTATTCCAAGCCCATATCCTGATGCACGTATTATTGTGAGCAAGCAGCCGATAGGTGTCATTGCCGCGATTACCCCATGGAATTTTCCAGCAGCTATGATTACCCGTAAAGTTGCACCTGCTTTGGCAGCAGGATGTCCTTGTATTGTAAAACCTGCACCAGAAACACCTTTTACGGCTTTGGCTTTGGTTGATCTTGCTATTCAGGCTGGTATTCCAGCAGAAATTTTTAGTGTCATCACAGGGGATGCCGTGACCATTGGTGATGCGATTTTTGAAAGTGATGATGTACGCAAGTTCACCTTCACTGGCTCCACGCCTGTGGGGAAATTACTTTACCAGCGTTCAGCTCAGACCTTGAAGAAAGTCTCTCTCGAGTTGGGTGGCAATGCGCCGTTTATCGTCTTTGATGATGCTGATCTGGATGCCGCGATTGAAGGGGCATTGATTGCTAAATATCGCAATGCTGGGCAAACCTGTGTTTGTGTAAATCGTTTTCTGGTTCAGGATGGCATTTATGAACGCTTCATTACCGCATTAAATGCCAAAGTGAATGCTTTTGCAATTGGTAATGGACTTGAAGCTGGAAATGAAATTGGCCCTTTAATTAATACCAATGCCGTGAAAAAAGTTGAAGCACATGTTGCAGATGCTTTAGCCAAAGCAGGACGTTTAATTACGGGAGGCAAACGTCATGAGGCGGGAGAGCTTTTTTATGAACCGACGATTATTGCCGATGCGACAACGGAGATGTATGTTGCAACTCAGGAAACCTTTGGGCCTTTAGCTGCAGTTTTTAAATTTGAAACGGAACAGCAGGCGATAGATATGGCGAATGCGACGGAGTTTGGTCTAGCTGCTTATTGTTATACCAAGGATTTAGGACGAGCATGGCGCATGAGCGAGCAACTTGAATATGGTATGGTGGGAATTAATAAAGGCCTGATTTCCAATGAAGTTGCTCCTTTTGGGGGAATTAAACATTCAGGTTTAGGCCGAGAAGGCTCAAAATACGGCATCGAAGATTATCTTGAAATCAAATACACCTTATTTGGAGGATTGAATCCATGAGCAATGAAAAGTTTGAAAAAGGTTTAGCAATCCGTAAACAGGTGCTTGGAGAAAGTTACGTCAATAATTCAATCAACAATGCAGATGACTTTAATCTACCTTTACAGGAATTGGTAACCGAGTATTGTTGGGGTGCTGTTTGGGGACGTGAGGAGCTCAGCAAACCAGAACGTAGCATGATCAATCTTGCCATGATCTCTGCGCTCAACCGTCCGCATGAACTTAAACTTCATGTCAAAGGTGCGCTACGAAATGGCGTGCCGAAAGAAAAGATCCGTGAAGTGCTACTACAGGTTGCAATCTATTGTGGCGTGCCTGCTGCGGTAGATAGTTTCCGTATCGCAAAAGAAGCGATTCAGGAATTTGAACAAGAAAATAACTAAAATTTTTGTTGAGCCAGCAGGCCTCAGATTCTGATTGAAATGAGGTCTGCATAAAATATTTGTTTATAAATTATCTGTCCGTATAAAAAACCTACAAAATATCGCCACAGATGGACTACAAATGTGCATTATTAGCGAGTACTATTTATTTCCTAAATGTTGAATCACTTTACATACCGTCAGATTATTCGGTTTCGAGGGCGGATTAGTGTAAATTATTCACTTCGCCAGAATTCTTTTTTGCATAAGAATTTAAGCAACGAAATTTTATATATTTGACGGATAATCTCAAGAGTAAGGTATGCCTGCGACCCCTAGTAAAATCAAAAAACCTTTATATATTCCCTATGCTGGGAATGCTCTTTTAGAACTTCCGCTGTTAAATAAAGGCTCTGCTTTCTCTGAAGAAGAAAGAGAAAATTTTAATTTACATGGTCTCGTTCCATACAATATTGAAAACATCGAAGAGCAAACACAACGCTCTTATCAACAGTACCTTTCATTTGACAGTGACCTGAATAAGCATATTTATTTAAGAAATATTCAAGATACCAATGAAACCCTGTTCTATAGCCTATTGAGTCAGCATTTAGATGAAATGCTACCGATTATCTACACCCCGACGGTAGGGGAAGCCTGCCAGCGTTTCTCTGATATTTATCGTCGTCACCGTGGTATCTTTATTTCTTATCCAGAACGCAAATACATTGACCAAATTATTCACAACGTGAATAAGAAAAATGTCAAAGTCATCGTTATTACAGACGGCGAACGTATCTTAGGTCTAGGCGATCAAGGGATTGGAGGTATGGGTATCCCAATCGGCAAATTATCTCTGTATACAGCCTGTGGTGGTATCAGTCCTGCCTATACCTTACCGATTACCATTGATGTCGGAACCAACAACGAAGAATTGCTGAATGATCCAATCTATATGGGCTGGAAACAACCGCGTATTCGTGGCGAGCAATATTATGAATTCGTTGAGCAAATTATTACTGCGGTGCGTCAGCGTTGGCCTGATGTACTGATCCAGTTTGAAGACTTTGCTCAAATGAATGCGATGCCGTTATTAACCCAGTATCGAGACAAGATTTGCTGTTTTAATGACGATATTCAAGGCACGGCGGCTGTAACAGCGGCAACCCTGATTGCTGCATCTCGTTCACAAGGCAAGCAGCTTAAAGACCAAACCATTACTTTTGTTGGTGCGGGTTCAGCAGGTTGCGGTATCGCAGAGCAGATCGTTCGTCAAATGATGGACGAAGGGCTAAGTGATCATGAAGCACGTTCACGTATCTTTATGGTGGATCGTTTTGGTCTTATGACCGATCAACAGCCAAATTTACTCGATTTCCAGCAAAAACTGGCGACACCAACCAGTGCCATCAGTGACTGGGAATATACGGGTGAATATGTCGGTTTATTGGATGTAGTGAAAAATGCCAAACCGAGTATCTTGATTGGTGTTTCTGGTCAGGCTGGCTTGTTCAGCGAAGAAGTGATCAAAACCTTAGCGAAATATTATAAACATCCGATTGTTCTACCACTGTCGAACCCGACTTCACAAGTGGAAGCACAACCTAAAGATATTATCGAATGGACAGATGGCGCGGCGATTGTTGCTACAGGTAGTCCATTTGCACCAGTTTATTATCAGGGCAAGGCCTATAGCATTGCGCAGTGTAATAACTCATATATCTTCCCGGGAATTGGCCTTGGTGTCATCGCATGTGGCGCAACGCATATCAGTGACTCTATGCTGATGGCTGCAAGTACCGCATTGGCAGATTGTTCGCCACGCCTGAAAAATCCAGCAGCGGATTTATTGCCGAATATTAATGATATTCAGCAAGTGTCCAAGTTTATTGCTTTTAAAGTGGCAAAAGCGGCAATGGCCGATGGCTTGGCTGTTCCGATGAGTAATGATGTGTTGAAAACAGTGATTGATGATAATTTCTGGACACCAGAATATCGTAGTTACCGTCGTGTCACTGCTTAAGCGATAAATGATTTTTTAAAGGGCGCATGATCTGAATGATCATGCGCCCTTATTTATATCTGCAATCTTTGACTTTGGACCTGATCAGGTTTTATAGGTCGACAGTAGAATACTGGTTTCACTATTATAAATACCTGAAATATTTCGGATTCGTTCCAAAGCCTTATCAAAATTTTCCAGACTGTCTGATTGTAGCTCGACCAAAATATCCCATTTTCCATTGGTGGTATGCAGACGCTCTACCGCAGATTCGAGACGCAATTCTCGGATGACGGCTTGGGCTTTGGTGCCTTCAACCATAATATTCATCCATGCCCGAATGATATTTTTCTCTGCACTGGGGCGGAAGCGCACTGTGTAACCAGTAATAACACCAGTCGATTCCATATATTCAATTCGCTTCTGTACCGTTGCGCGAGAAACACGCGTTTTGGCCGCCAGATCGGTAATGGACATCCGTGCATTGTCTTTGAGTAATCCTAATATAATATGATCGATATTGTTCATTTTGATATTTACTATTAGCAAATTGATAAAAAATAATTCATTTTAATCATTATAACGAATTTTGTGAATCAATTTGATTCTTAATAATAATCTTATACAAAACCCCAAGCATTTTTGATTCAGTGAAAAGAAACACAGTGCGTATTAGGGAGGATGGGGTAGGACACCCTGAAAATAAGGGAATCTGTGAATAACAGGGACAATTGATTAATTAAGGAATAGATGATGTCTTTATCATATGCGGCTCAAAACGGTAGTGCTTGGCAAACTTTTCTTACTCAAGTTGATCGGGTAGCACCTTATCTGGATGCCGACCTCAGCAACTTTGTCAACACATTGAAAACCCCAAAACGTACCTTGATTGTTGATGTTCCAATCGTGATGGACGATGGTTCAATCCGTCATTTTGAAGGCTATCGTGTACAACACAACTTATCACGTGGCCCAGGTAAAGGCGGTATTCGTTATCACCAAGATGTTGAATTAAATGAAGTCATGGCATTGTCTGCATGGATGACTATTAAGACGGCTGTATTGAATCTGCCGTTCGGTGGCGCTAAAGGCGGTATCCGTGTAAATCCAAAAGAACTTTCACCACGTGAATTAGAGCGTTTAACCCGCCGTTTTACCAGTGAAATCAGCCCAATTATCGGCCCTCAAATTGATATTCCTGCACCCGATGTCGGCACCAATGCCAATATTATGGGTTGGATGATGGACACATACTCAAGCATCAAAGGCCATACGGTCACAGGTGTGGTAACGGGTAAACCCGTTCATTTAGGTGGTTCACTCGGCCGTGTTCGTGCCACTGGTCGCGGTGTATTCGTAACTGGTATGCAGGTTGCAGAACGCATCAAGTTACCAGTCGAAGGCAGTAAAGTTGCTGTACAGGGCTTTGGTAACGTGGGTAATGAAGCTGCCTATCTGTTCAGCCATGCAGGCGCAAAAATTGTTACGGTACAAGATCACACGGGCACCATTTTCAATGCAGAAGGCTTGGATGTTAAAGCACTGCAAAAACATGTCGTTGAAACTGGCGGCGTGAAGGGCTTTGCCGATTCAACCGTAATTTCAGATGAAGAGTTCTGGACGGTTGATATGGATATTCTGATTCCAGCAGCACTGGAAGGTCAGATCACTGTTGAACGTGCACAAAAATTAAAAGCTAAAATCGTGCTTGAAGGTGCAAATGGTCCAACTTATCCAGAAGCCGATGATGTCTTTGTTAGTCGTGATATTACCGTTGTACCAGATGTGATCTGTAATGCGGGTGGTGTAACCGTTAGTTATTTTGAATGGGTTCAAGATATGGCGAGTTACTTCTGGAGCGAAGATGAGATCAATGAACGTCTGGACAAATTGATGATTCAAGCGATTGGTGATGTCTGGAATACCGCAGCACAGAAAGAATGCAGCTTGCGTACCGCAGCTTATATTCTGGCATGTGAACGTATCCTGAAAGCGCGTAAAGAACGCGGTATTTTCCCGGGCTAATCAATCCCTTAAAAATTAGAGTAAAGGGCTTGTTGAGCATTCAATAGGCCTGAAGATTAAAAACAGGAAGTGAGTAAATAAAATGAGCGAAGTCGCAATTACACGTAGCAATTTTAATGATTGGATGGTTCCAGTTTTTGCCCCAGCAAATTTCATTTTAGTACGTGGTGAAGGTTCTCGTCTGTGGGATCAAAACGATAAAGAATATATTGATTTCGCTGGTGGGATCGCGGTAAACGCTTTAGGTCATGCACATCCTGTGGCAGTAAAAGCCTTAACTGAACAAGCTCAAAAGCTGTGGCATATTGGTAATGGTTATACCAACGAGCCAGTATTACGCCTTGCAAAACAATTGGTCGACAGCACTTTTGCGGACAAAGTCTTTTTCTGTAACTCAGGTGCAGAAGCCAATGAAGCAGCGTTGAAACTGGCACGTAAAGTTGGTTTGCTCAGTGGCAATGCAAACAAGAACCAGATTGTTGCTTTTAAAAATGCCTTCCACGGTCGTACTTTATTTACCGTAACAGCGGGTGGTCAGCCAAAATATTCTCAAGACTTTGCACCATTACCAGGTGGTATTGAACATACGGCATTTAATGACCTTGAAGCAGCAAAAGCCGCGATCACTGAAAATACTTGTGCCGTGATTGTTGAACCGATCCAAGGTGAAGGTGGTGTTCTGCCAGCAGATATCGAATTCCTGAAAGGCTTACGCGCACTGTGTGATGAAAAAGGTGCTGTGCTGATTTTTGATGAAGTACAAACAGGTGTCGGCCGTACAGGTTCATTGTATGCCTATATGAATACGGGCGTAACGCCTGACATTTTGACCACAGCAAAAGCATTGGGCGGTGGTTTCCCGATTGGTGCAATGATTACTACAGATCATTATGCCAACATGTATGCAGTGGGAGATCACGGTACAACGTATGGTGGTAACCCATTGGCTTGTGCGGTTGCTGGTGCGGTATTTGAATTTATTAATACACCTGAAGTGTTAGATGGCGTAAAACAGCGTCATCAATATTTCATTGATGCTTTAAATAAAATCAATGCGGAATATGGCTTGTTCAAAGAAATTCGCGGTCAAGGTTTATTAATCGGCTGTGTGCTTAAAGATGAATATGCAGGTAAAGCCAAAAATATTGTGACCTTAGCGGGTGAAGAAGGTTTATTGGCTCTGGTTGCGGGTACAGATGTGGTTCGCTTCACACCATCATTGATCATTCCTCAACAGGATATTGATGAAGGTCTAAATCGTTTTGTTCGTGCATTAGCACGCCTCTAAGTCTGCTGTGAGCATCTAACCATGATGATTGTTAGACATGCAGCGCATCGGGACTTAGATGATATTTATCGTTTAGCGCAACGAGCGGGGGAGTCTGGCATTGGCCTGACTTCCTTACCACAAAATAGAGACATTCTGGCTGAACGTATTACACGCACCACACGCACTTTAGCGGGGCTAACCGAAAAGTGTGAGGCAAGTTATCTGTTTGTACTGGAAGACACCAGCACGCACAAAATTGTGGGTGTGAGTGCAATTGAAGTTGCAGTTGGACTGAACGAACCTTTCTACAACTTTCGTGTGGCAAAACAGGTGCACGCCTCTAAAGCCTTAAATGTGTATAAGACTTTAGACACCTTGTTTTTAAGTAATGATCATACGGGTTGTAGCGAACTCTGCACCTTATTCCTTGATCCTGAATATCGTAAAAACCAAAACGGCAAATTTTTATCCAAAGTCCGTTTTCTGTTTATTGCTGCCTTCCGTTCTTTTTTTGAAGAACGACTGATTGCAGAAATGCGTGGTTTCTCTGACCAGAATGGACGGTCACCCTTTTGGGATTCACTCGGTTATCTGTTTTTCAATATGGATTTTGCCGCAGCGGATTATCTCAGTGGTGTCGGGCAAAAAGCTTTTATCGCAGAGTTGATGCCAAGATTTCCAGTCTATGTTGACTTGCTGTCTTCCGAGGCGCGTGAAGTGATTGCAGAAGTGCATCCACATACGCTGCCAGCGGCAAAAGTGTTGATGTCTGAAGGTCTTAAATATCAGGGTCATGTCGATATTTTTGATGCGGGACCAACACTGGAAGCCAATACTGCCGAATTACGGGCGGTGACGGAGAGCCGTTTGCTCAAAGTCAAACTTACTGAGAAGGTTGAAAGTACCGAGACGCATTTTTTGGTTGCCAATGACCAATATAAAGATTACGCCGTGTTGCTGATCAATAACAAAGTCGATGAAAGCGAGACTTTACATTTAACAGCAGCACAAGCACAGGCACTGAATATTGCTGAACACGATGAAGTACGCGTTTTAGCATTAGAAAAAATGGAGAAGAACTAATGTCACAAGGTGCATTATTAATTGATGGTGCTTGGATTCAAGGACAAGGGACTGCATTCGCTAAATCAAATCCAGTGAGCAATGCACAAATTTGGGCAGGGCATGAAGCAAGCCAAGCCGATGTCGAACAGGCATGCCATGCAGCGCGTCAGGCATTTCCAGCATGGGCACGCTTAGCACTAGAAGAACGTATCGCAATTATTGAGCGCTTTGCGGGTTTATTGGAACAAAATAAAACCCAATTGGCTGAAGTGATTAGTCAGGAAACCAGTAAACCGCTTTGGGAAACTTTAACCGAAGTACAGTCGATGATTGGTAAAGTGGCAATTTCAATTCGTGCTTATCATCAACGTACAGGGTTTAGCGAAACTGAAATGCCAGATGGGGTGGCTTCGTTACGTCATCGCCCACATGGCGTTCTCGCTGTATTTGGTCCGTATAACTTCCCTGGTCATTTGCCAAATGGTCATATTGTTCCTGCACTTATCGCAGGTAATACAGTGGTGTTTAAACCAAGTGAACTCACGCCTTGGACAGCGGAAGAAACTGCAAAATTATGGCAACAGGCAGGTCTACCAAAGGGTGTGCTGAATATCGTACAAGGTGGACGTAGCACAGGTGAAGCGCTCGCTGCGGCTGAGCAGATTGACGGTTTGCTATTCACGGGTAGTGCTAATACGGGTTATCACTTGCATAAACAAATGGCAGGTGCACCTGAAAAAATCCTTGCTTTGGAAATGGGCGGTAATAATGCCTTGATCATTGATGAAGCAACCGATATTGATGCGGTGGTGAATTTAGCCATCCAGTCGGCCTTTGTTTCTGCGGGACAACGTTGTACCTGTGCACGCCGTATTATTGTTAAACACGGTGCCAATGGTGATGCTTTCATTCAACGTTTTGTTGAAGTCGCGAAGAACTTAGTCGTAGGAAGCTGGAATGCTGAACCGCAACCGTTTATGGGTGGTGTCATCTCTGCACATGCCGCGGAACAGATGTTGGCAGCACAAAGCAAGCTCATCGCTTTAGGTGCAAAACCATTGTTGGAAATGACGCGTCCACAAGCGGACAGTTCATTGCTTACCGCGGGTATTTTAGATGTCACTCAGGTGACCGATATCCCTGATGATGAATACTTTGGCCCATTGACCACGATTTATCGCTATAACAGTTTCGATGAAGCCTTAAACATTGCCAACAACACCCGCTTTGGTTTGGCGGTGGGTCTGGTGTCTCCTGACCGTAATTTATTTGAGCGTGTGTTGATTGAAGCGCGAGCAGGCATTGTGAACTGGAATAAGCCATTAACAGGTGCATCAAGTGCGGCACCATTTGGTGGTGTTGGGGCATCAGGTAATCACCGTGCCAGCGCGTTCTATGCAGCGGATTATAGTGCATGGCCAATGGCTTCACTGGAAAGTGACAGCGTTACTTTACCTTCAAAATTATCACCGGGCATTGTGCTGTAAGTCGGCTCGTATAGGGACACAGGGAGAAAAAAATGTCAGGTTATGAAATTAATTTTGATGGTTTAGTGGGGCCGACCCATCATTATGCAGGCTTATCGTATGGTAATGTCGCATCGACCAAAAACCGTAATAATGCGTCAAACCCTAAATTAGCTGCAAAGCAAGGCTTAAAGAAAATGAAAGCGCTTGCGGATTTAGGACTCAAGCAAGGTGTCTTTGCACCACAAGAACGTCCGCATGTGCCAACGTTGCGTCGTTTGGGTTTTACGGGCAGTGATATTGATGTCATTACCCAAGCCATGCGTACTGCACCCGCACTATTGTCATCGCTCAGTTCAGCATCATCTATGTGGACTGCAAACTCGTGTACGGTGTCGCCATCGGCAGATAGCGCGGATGGTCGCATGCATTTTACTGCGGCAAACCTGAATAATAAATTCCATCGATCAATTGAGCATCATACGACCACACGTATTCTTCAAGCCATGTTCAAGAATGATGTATATTTCGCGCACCATGAAGCATTGCCTGAAGCGGCACTGTTCGGTGATGAAGGTGCAGCCAATCATAACCGACTCGGTGGTGCTTATGATCAGGCTGGTGTACAGGTCTTTGTTTATGGTCAGCAACAGCTCGGTGGAACCGTTGCACCGCAAAAATTCCCTGCACGTCAAACCCGTGAAGCGAGTGAAGCGATTGCACGTTTACATCGTCTAGATGCGAAACGCACGGTGTTCATTCAGCAAAATCCAGATGTGATTGATCAGGGTGTATTCCATAACGATGTCATCGCCGTGAGTAATCAACAGGTCTTGTTCCATCATCAGCAGGCCTTTTTAAATCAGGCCGATGCATTGCATGAAATCCGTCAAAAAATGGCGGGGATCGGGCAAGAGTTTGTATCGATTGAAGTGCCTGAAAGTCGTGTCAGTGTAGATGATGCGATATCGACTTACTTATTTAATAGTCAAATTTTAACGCGTGCTGATGGGGGCATGAGCATTGTGGTACCAGAAGAATCACGTCAGAACAAAGCGGTGTGGGACTATTTGAGTGACATGATTCAAATGGGCACGCCAATTGATGACATCAAGGTATTTGATTTGCGTGAAAGTATGCGTAATGGCGGTGGCCCTGCATGTTTACGTTTACGTGTGGCGGTGAATGAAGCTGAACTGGCTGCGGTCAATCAAAACCTGTTTATGAATGATGCATTGTTCAAAACCTTAAATCAGTGGGTGGATCAGCATTATCGTGATGAATTAACGCAGGATGATTTGGCCGATCCAAACTTATTGATCGAGAGTCGTACCGCACTGGATGAACTCACGAAGATTTTAGGCTTAGGTTCGGTTTATCACTTCCAGAGATAAACATTCAATAACGGCTTTTAAGGATGAAAGTACATGGTTGATCTACTCGCATTGACTTTGGCGCAACAGACACCTGAGCAAACGCAAGGTGAAACGGCTGGATTTACATGGCAGTGGCTAGGTGAAGGGCTATTGCAATGTAAGCCAAAAACGGCTTATAGAAAAACCATCGTGCTTTCTGCGGGTATTCATGGCAATGAAACTGCGCCCATCGAATTGTTGGCCCATCTCATTCAGGATTTGTTTGCTGGACAGTTGGGTTTAGCAGTTCGTGTGCTTTTCGTATTGGGAAATCCCGCTGCGATCCGACAAGGGGTTCGCTATCTTGAAAATGATATGAATCGCATGTTCTGCGGTGCTTATCAGAATTTAACTCAGGATCAGGAAACCGGACGTGCTGCACAATTAGAGCAGGTGGTTGCAGATTTCTTTGAACAAGATCATGTTGATGCGCAACGTTATCACTATGATTTACATACTGCCATTCGTGCTTCGCTATTGCCTGTATTTGCCTTATTTCCGTATCAGACACGACCTTATGATGATTTCCTGATCCAAAGTTTAAATGCTGCCAATCTGGATGCTTTGGTTTATCACAATGCGGCTGGAAAAACCTTTACCCATTTCACCACTGAACGTTTTCATGCAGCGAGCAGTACGCTGGAATTAGGCAAGGCCAAACCTTTTGGTGAAAATGACTTAGCTGAGTTCGCCAGTACTGACCAGATGCTGCGTGCCGTACTTTCAGATCAGGCTTTACCGATTAGACAGAAATCTGACATTCGCCAGTTTAAGGTGGTGGATTCTATTTTAAAGCAAAGTGACGATTTTCAACTGAATCTAAGCGCCGATGCACCTAACTTTTCTACCTTTCAGCAAGATGAGGAAATTGCGACGCAGCAAGCAGGAAATTATGTCGCGCATGATCAGCAAGTCTGGATTTTATTCCCGAATCCCAATGTAAAAACAGGGCTTCGAGCTGGATTGATATTAAAAGAAATGAAATAAGACATCGCCAATGAAGTGGCGTGATGTCGTTATGGAATGAAAATACATGGAGCTTGAATATGGATGTTCAGTAGAACAAAACGCGTCAAGGAATATCGTCTAGATATCCGTTTTTATGAATCAAAAGCAAGGACAGGTTGTCATAAGAATACAGTTGGAGTGACCGTGTATGAGTAACAATAACGAAAAGACATTTCCATCAGGCCAAGCCCTGAGTGGACAATATGTACCACAGCAGGATGTCGCCAGTTTATCGGGTACTTCAAGCACAGAGATTGAAGTGGGTAAACCATTGAAACGTGCCATGACCAAGCGTCATCTGGTGATGATTTCATTGGGTGGTGCAATTGGAACAGGGCTGTTTTTGGGCTCGGGGGATGTCATTTCTCAGGCTGGTCCAGTCGGTGCGATTTTCTCTTACCTGCTGGGTGGCGTGATTGCTTACATGGTGATGCTGTGTTTGGGTGAACTTGCAGTACAAATGCCTGTGTCGGGTTCTTTTGGTGAATATGCCAGAACTTATATTGGCCCAGGTACGGGTTATATGATCACATGGCTGTACTGGCTCACATGGACGGCAACGCTAGGCACCGAATTTACCGCTGCAGCTTTATTGATGCAGGAATGGTTTCCTTCAATTTCCATGTGGACGTGGACATTATTATTTGCAGGGCTAGTTTTTACCCTGAATGTCAGTTCTACGCGGCTCTTTGCTGAGTCTGAATTCTGGTTGTCTTTGGTCAAGGTCTTGACCATTATCTGTTTTATTGGATTGGGTTTAGCCGCCATTTTTGGCCTGATTTCCTATCATGGGCATGAGTCAGCGCCACTGTTTAGTAAATTGACAGAACATGGCTGGTTCCCAAATGGTATTTTCCCGATTTTTGCGACCATGTTAATTGTAAACTTCGCATTTTCTGGGACAGAGTTGATTGGTGTTGCAGCAGGTGAGGCAGAAGAGCCAGCGAAGACCGTACCAAAAGCTATCAATGCGGCCATCTGGCGCTTGTTGATTTTCTTTGTCGGTACTATTGTAGTGATCTGTGCATTACTGCCTTATGAAATGGCAGGTTTAAATGCCAACAGTGTCAGCAATAGCCCATTCGTTACGGTATTTAACTATATTGGCATTCCATACGCAGAAGACATTATTCGCTTTGTCATCATTACTGCGCTTTTATCTGCTGCAAACTCAGGTTTATTTGCCGCTTCACGCATGATGTGGTCATTGTCTGCCAAGAACCAGTTACCTAAAGTATTTTCAAAACTGACTCGTTCAGGTACACCGATTATTGCCATTATTGTCACCATGTTTGGTGCAATTCCGGGTTTATTGTCAGAACATTTTGCTCCCGAAACGATTTTTAAGAACTTACTGGGCGTTGCTGCCTTTACTATGGTGGTGGTGTGGATTTCGATTTGTGTTTGCCAATTTAACTTCCGCAGACAATGGATCAAATCAGGTAAAACAGTCAAAGATCTTAAATTTGCTGCGCCGTTATTCCCGTTAACCCCAATTTTAGGTGGCTTATTCTGTGTGATTACCTGTATCAGTATGGTGACGGATCCTTCAATGCAAGTGGGTTTTGTCTGCTGTATCCTGTTCATTATTGCCTGTTATGCGAGCTACAATATTTTCTATAAAGACAAAGTAAATTAAGTCATAAATTTCATATAAAAATCATATAATCGGCGAATAGGTTACAGATATTTTCTGTAGCCTATTTGCCTTTTTTATGGGATAAATTTTTAACAGATATTATCAGTAACACTTCGATAAGCTGCTTTTATTCAATCAACAATTTAACCCTCGATGTGTTTACATATTGTGTAAGAATGATAGCCTGTGATTGTGAATGCAAAAATAAAAGGTATAACTGGGACAAGTCATTTTTAAATATGAAAGAATCTATGTAATGGGCAGGGCTTTATGGCGAATAAAAATAATCAGCCCTTAGCAATCGGCCAGCAAGTCAGACTCACTGAACTGGCAGGTTGTGAAGAATGTGATGCGATTTACCGTAGGGTAGAGCTTGTATCGGGTGAACGGGCTTACTGTACCTGTTGCGGTGCAGAATTGTATCGTCGAGGTCATTCCTTTTCGTCCTTGTTTGCTTTAGTCATCACTGCATTAATTGTGTTTGTGATTGCCAATAGTTTTCCAATCGTGATCGTTGAACTCCAGGGAAATACCTCACAAACCACTTTGATTGGTGCTGCATGGACCATGTTTCATATTGATCGGGCACTGGTCGGGGTATTGATCCTGATTACGACATTTATTGTGCCTTTGGTTGAGTTGCTATTACTCAGTTATGTGCTGTCTTGTATCAGTCTATTTATGCGTCGACCAAAATATTTAACCCCAGCGCTCCGAATGCTGTTTTTATTCCGTACTTGGGGCATGGTTGAAGTCTTTCTCATCGGGGTGTTGGTTACTTTGGTCAAACTAGTCGGGATGGTGACTGTGATTCCTGGTGTAGCGCTCTGGGCATTTACTTTATTAAGCGTACTGTTGGTCTATATTGCTTCGGTAAAGATCAAGGATCTCTGGGATGAAGTTGATCGGAGTCTTGGATGAATAACACCAATGAAGACGAAATCGGAATAATAGCGCCTCATCTTCCTGCCGCTGATTTAAAGGTTAAAAACTATCTCAGGGCAAAAGATGTCGGCTTGATCCAGTGTCATTGCTGCGGATTACTCAATGCTGTCGCGAATAAAGAGGCGGAAGACGAGCATCTGCAATGTTCCAGATGTAAGAGCGGTTTGCATGTACGTAAACCTCAAAGTTTAAATCGTACCTTCGCTTTAGTGGTCGCGGCTGCTATTTTATATATTCCAGCCAATGTATTACCGATGACGGTTACAGATTCATTATTGGGACGTCAGCAAGATACGATTATCAGTGGTGTTATTTATTTCTGGCAAAATGGGGATTATCTGGTGTCTGTGGTCATTTTTATGGCCAGTATCTTTATCCCGATTTTAAAATTACTGATTCTGGTATTTTTACTCGTTGCCGTCTCCATGCAGTCTTCTTCAAAATTGCATTTTTCACCTGAACATTGTGCTTTGCTGTATCGGATTGTTGAGTTTATTGGGCGCTGGTCAATGATTGACGTCTTCGTCGTGGCATTATTGACCGCATTGATTCAAATCCAGTCGCTTGCCACAATTCTGGCAGGGCCAGGCGCTGTAGCTTTTGGCGCTGTAGTAGTCTTAACCATGTTTGCTTCCATGAGTTTTGATCCACGGATTATTTGGGATAATTATTTCAAGGCAAATTCAGTGCATGATCCACACGCTGAACATTTAAAAACAACCACGATTCATCAACTGAAAAGTTAAAACTGTAAAACCCTGTTTTTGACCCATAAAAGAACGATCACTATGTCAGAAAATACACACAATAGCCAAGATTCTGAAGAGAACCTGACCGAGTTAACTCAGCAGGATACGGTTTTCGCGGAACCCGAAAAAAAGAAAGGGCGCTGGAGACCTGCGCTGATTTGGCTGGTTCCTTTTATTGCCTTGTTAATCGCGCTTTCACTTGCTGCAAAAGCTGTGCTGGATACGGGCCCAACCATTGAGGTGTCTTTTCGTACCGCTGAAGGCTTAGTTGCAGGGAAAACCACGGTTCGCTATAAACAGGTGGATATTGGTCTGGTTCGCCAGATTGATTTGTCTGATGATCGTTCTCATATCATTGCCAAAATTGAGTTGCGCAAAGATGCCAGTAATTTTGCAGCCAAAGATTCACGCTTCTGGGTGGTGCGACCTCGTATCGGTACAGGCGGGATTTCTGGAATTGATACTTTATTATCGGGCGCTTATATCGAAGTGGATGGGGGCAAGGCAGAAGAAAAGCAGGAAGACTTTGTTGGACTTGAGGTTCCACCTGTTGTTTCCTCGGATATACCGGGTAAAGTGTTTTTCTTAAAGGCACAGGATTTAGGTTCGCTGGATATTGGGGTACCTATTTACTACCGCAGAATTAATGTTGGGCAAATTACGGCGTATAAACTGGCAAATGATGGCAAAAGTGTCGAGCTCCAAACATTTATTCAATCACCTTATGATAAATTTGTGACCACAGATGCACGCTTCTGGCAGGCTAGCGGGGTGGATGTGACCTTGAACGCTTCAGGATTTAATCTGGATACCCAATCACTTGCCAGTATTGTTGCGGGTGGGATTGCATTTGGCTATCCAGAAAATTCGTCGGCAGGTATTGCACCTAACCACAGTTATTTTACCTTGTCAGATTCTCGCAAAGAGGCCATGAAAGAGCCTGATGGTAAACCTCGCCCGATTATTATGTATTTTGATCATTCTTTACGTGGTCTGACGGCAGGCGCACCAATTGACTTTATGGGTATTGAAATTGGAAATGTTAAAGCCATCAATGTGGAGTTTGACCAGAATTATACTCAGTTACGGATGCGCGTCGATGCTGTGATTTATCCATCACGTTTAGCACATGGTAAAGAACTTGATCCAGATGGTGAAATCTTCAGAAACTTCATTGCAAAAGGATGGCGTGCTCAAATGCGCACAGGTAATCTGTTAACAGGGCAGAATTACATTGCATTTGATAAATTTCCGAAAGCGAAACCTGCTGCTTTAAAAATGCGTCCAGATGGACGGGCTGAAGTGCCAACCACAGCCACTGAACTGAGTGGATTGCAGGCACAAGTGTCACAGATTGCGGATAAGGTAAGTAAGTTCCCACTTGAAGAGATTGGTCAAGATGTTCGTAAAACCTTGAATAATATGAATACCACCATTGAATCAACCGACAAATTGGTGAAACAGTTAGATGGCAAAGTGGCACCTAGTTTACAAGCGACCCTGAATGATGTCCGTAAAACCATGCAATCGAGTGAATCGATTTTATCTAGTGATGCACCAATGCAACAGGATGTGCGTAAAGCCTTACAGCAAATGACTCGGGCAGCGGCATCATTACAATTGATGGCAGATTATATTGAACAACATCCTGAATCGTTGATTCGTGGGAAAAAAGCAGAGACGAATAAATGATCATTACAACATTGAAAAAAGCATTTACTGCTCAGGACGCGATACGTTGTGCTGGAATTTGCGCGACGACTTTATTAATTGCCGCATGTTCCAGTTCGCCTACACCGAATTACTATACTCTGGCGAATAAAGTCACGCCTTTGCCGAGCTCTAAAGTGAAGGTGATCGAGGTATTGCCTGTGGGTTTACCTGATCGAATCAATCGTGCGCCTCTGGTGATACAGGAAATCAATGGTCGATCAAATATTCTGGATAATGAACGCTGGACTTCAACCTTAGGGGCAGAGTTAAGAGATAATTTATCTGCTGGCTTACAGCAAAAGCTTGGTGCCGTCGATCGCTATAATAGTGGGATGATCGGTGGGAAGGTGTCTTATCGGGTTGCGACGGACTTTTCCCATTTTGATATTGTGAATACCACTTCTGCGAATAATAAGAATGTTGAAGTTTCTGTGGCATGGATCATTAAACGTAATGATCCGAGTATCACGATCAATCAAGATTCTACCCAGAATCAGCAGTTGGCTTGTCGGATGACATTCACTCAGCCTGTCAGCGCTAATAATAACCACATTCCAACGATTGTGAGCAGTGCAAGTGCTTCACTGGGGCGCGTGATTGATGCAATGGCAGTTTCGATTGCTGCTTTGGATTCAAAAGTGCCCGTTCGAGTGGAAGGTGCAGTTTGTTCTTAAATAGAGCATAAAAAGATCAGTGCATCATAGCGTTCCAAGAAATATCATTGCTGGTGAACGCTCGGAGCATTATTTTACCCAACACGAATGTCAGCAATCAGGTTGTGTTTAAGTCACTGATCTTAGTAATAGAAGGGAGAAGAAATAACAATTCTTTTCCCTTTATTTTTCGTACTGTGCATAGCTCTAACGAGCATACGTTAATGCGCTACTCTTGCTGGTCTGGATTTAAAAAAGACTAAACATAGAACAATAAAAGCCAATAATACAAATGAAGCACCAAATCGGTTTAAATCGAGTCCGCCATGATCCAGTGGCTTATCAAGAAAATCACCTAAGACGGCCCCTAAAGGTCGAGTTAGAACAAATGCAGACCAGAACAGGAAAGTCCTCGAAACTTGAGTCCAGTTATACAAGATCACCAGAACTAAAAGTAATGAACCAAAAATAAGGGCCGCACCTGAATACCCCAACCCTTGAGTATCCGCAGTCCAATCGCCCAAAGCCGTCCCTAAGGTTTGAGAGAACATAATCGTGAGCCAGTAAAAAGCTTCAGTTTTTGCAGATTGGACACTATTAACCGCAATATTTCCACAACGCCAGTACCAAACAGCGAGAGTGCTGATTAACAATGTGAACAGGATGAGGCTTCCACCAAGATAACCAATTCCCAATGAGCGATCGACAAAATCAGCAATCGTTGTTCCGAGAGTGGTGGTAGAAATGATGGTTGCCCAATATAACCACGGTTTATATTGTTTCGCTTTTATTTGCATTGAAACAAGGGCAATAAAAATAACAGTGAAGATACATGAACTGAAGATGTATCCTAAGTTCATCGACATGGATAAAGCATCGCCAGCCGTTTCTCCTAATGTCGTCGCTGCAATTTTTACAATCCAGAAGAGCAGGGTCAGCTCAGGTACTTTGCTAAGCGTTTCAGATATCATCTTTGGATTATTCATAAATTATTCCAAATTGTATTTAGATAAAATTTAAGCGTCTTTTATTAATAAAGACTTAAATAAAAGTTATAATTTATTTTTGTATTCATAGAAAAAATTAATTTTGTTTTAAGCTATTTTTTTTATCGTGCTGACATCAAATCATCATGGATCGATTGGCAATGTCAATTGAAGATGTAAATATTAATATATTTCAGTGGATTAATGCCGCTGCGACGCAAAATACATTTTTGGATAAAATCGCTATATTCGCTTCACATAATTTAATTGGCGGTTTATTAGGATTCTTAATCATTTCTGTATTTTTTAAGAATAAAAAATACAGAACACAATTTATTAAAACTTTAATCTTTGTGCTGGTCGCATTGTTATTTACCAACGTTATCCATGCATTCTATTATCATCCGCGTCCATTTGCGATGGGGCTAGGTCATACGCTGGTCGGACATGGTTCAACTTCATCATTTCCTAGCATGCATACGTTGACCGTTGCCACGATTACTTTTTCTTATTTGCTGTCAGGATTTAGAAAAATAGGAAGTATCGGATTATTACTGAGCGTTATTGTAGGCTGGTCAAGAATTTATGTCGGTGTACATTTTCCTTTTGATGTGATCGGTTCATTTGTTTTTGCATTTATGATCGTTTGGGGAACGAATTATATATATGAAGAATATAGAATAAAATTAATGAAAATGATTGCTGTTCCTGTGATCGAGGAAAATATACTTTAAATCATTTTTATTAAAATGCTTGTGGTCACTTTTATTTGCAGTAAAGACAGATAATCATCCATATTATCTGTCGATGTATTTTAAAAACTATGAATCACCTGATTTTGCGGTTAATTGTCCTTCAGCAATCAATTGATCTGCCATTTCTTTGGTTTTCTTTAAACCAGGCATTCGATATTCGGTGTGACCATAATCTTTAATTGATTTCCAGCGACCACCCCAAGTCAAGCCAACCGATTCGGCGACTTGGCCGTACAGTTCGTAACCCCGCATTGCCCACGGATCTCGTTCACTAATCACGACTTTACCATTGCGTTTAAAGGCGACATCGGCTGCTAGACCAAATTGGTGATAACTTTGATAGCCTTTGGCGCGCGTGGTATTCGGGTTACCCGCCAGCATGTTTTGACGATTTGGACTACGATAACCTTCAAGTAGTACCAGTTCATAGCCATGCTGTTCTTTCATGATTTTAAAGACCATGAGTAGACGCTGTTTGTAACGTGGGTTAATTTTATCCCATTTACGATCCACCATTGATGAATCCAGACTGCCATGAGAATGGGTCAGTGGCACTTCAATTTGCGAAGCATCAATACTTGGATCGGTCGTATTTTGAGCCTGATACGCCTCTTCTAAGCGCGTTGCTTCCACAATCGCATCTTGAATAAGAGTTTCATCGACATCTGGTGGAGGACTGAGCATTTCTCCATTGAGTAGGGCATAGACCTGCGGATCAGTTTCTTTTAAGTATTCAGCTTCAATCCGTGTTGAACTAATAGGGCGCGTAAACGCAAAGATCAGAATACTAGCAAATAAAAAGAAACCTGCGATCAGGATCCACCATTGTTGCAAATGCCAATGTGATTGTAATTTTTCTGGAGATGCTGCCTGATGCATATGCTCTGCAAATTGCATGGCATTGGCGATTTTCTTTTTCCCGCTCGGAAGTAAGGATTGTAAAAGCTGCGTACATTTGTAACGCAGCTCATAGGACATCAATAAAGTAAGCCCAATTGCAACCCCGACAAAGCAGAGAAAAATAAACCAGATCATGTGTTACTTGAGTTCATTTACAGCAAAAGGCTTCTGGGTAACTTTAATCTGTACGGTAGCATCAGGTGCTTCCGCTTCTGGCTCTTTGGGTGCGACCACTTTAGCAGGCTGAGCTACGGGTTTTACCACTTTTGCTGGCACAGCTTCGCTTTTTGGATGTGCTGCTTTTGCTGGAGCAACAGGCTGAGCTGCTTTGGCATTGGGTTCATTGGCAAATGGCGATGCATGTTGTGCCGTTTGAGCAGGTGCAGCAGCAGGTGGCGGAGTACGCTGGAAGAACTTATTTAGATCATTACTACCTGGTTGAGTAAAGTTACTGTCTTCTTCTGACTCAGCCGATTCATCTTGAACAGGAGCCGCCACTTCTGTTGTCTGTGTCGTTTGTTTGGCACCCGGAAGTACCGTGGTATTTTCTTCTACAACCTGAGTCGGTTCGACATATTCACTGGATGATCCTGTTCCTGTGGACAACATAAAGAAAAATAATGTGGTCAAAATAATCCCTGAAATAAATCCAATCAGTAAATAGATCACAGGAGATAATGTTTTTTTCTTATTTGTCTGTAAGATGCGTAAAGAGGTAGTTCTTTCCTGACTCATACTTCAATCAACTAAGGCAAATGGATAGTAATATGTGCTTCTTCTGCTGGCGCTGAAATCACATTTTGATAGGGTGTTAAAGCATTATGATTTTGTTTGTTCAGCATAAACTTTAAACCTGCGAAGGTCAGCGCTGCGAATAACAATAAGAAAATCAGGATCCAGAAAAATGGCAATTCATGATGAATAATATGCTTGATCTGATCTGGAATCGCGGCGAACGGAGAGAATGCTGCTTTTTTGCCTTTGAGATAATCAATTTCATCACCCACACGTGCAACCAGATGATTGAGGCTTTCAACGGACTCAAGACGATATTTGCCTTGAAAACCAAGCAATAAACAGTAATGAAATACTTCAAGCGATGCCAGACGATCTTTGCCACGACTACGCAGTTGCTCTAGAATCTCAAAAAAGCGATAACCGGCAAGTTGAGAGCCAAATAAACTTAACTGTAATGGGCTGATGAGCCAGCTATTTTGCAAGTTAAAGTAGGCAGCATCTTGTTGCGTTGCAATGGTTTCATCAATCAATGCACAAAATGCATATTTCGCATCATGAATATCATCTGCTGAAAATTGCAGTCGTTTCGCCTGTTGCTCAAAACGGTTGAGTAAATCCAGAATTTTTTCACGAAAATCACTTGGATTTGAGGGGATATAGCGGTTACGCAGCAAGAAAACTAAATAAAATCCATCATGTAACAGATCAATCAGATTCGTTGCTTGTGCTTTATTTTGTGGTTGGTCAGAGCTGGGTAAGCCTGAACCAATTTTTCCATCATCAAATAAAGAAGGAATACCAGCTGGATGTTGAGTCATTGTTATTCTCTTAACTATTCATTACAGCAATGAGTTCAATACTAATATCTTGGAAACCTGCTGGCACATAGACACAGATGGATTCTGACTCAAGCATACGTTGATAGAGTTCATGATGAGGTTCAATTTCGAAGTAACTCACACCTGAACGCACTGGAATTGCTGTTGGGACTTGCATCAAATGATGCAGTGGAACCGCAGGCAATGCTGCAATCACGCGTTGCTCTACATCAATGGTGCTACCCACTTTAAAGCGTAACGGCACAATCTGGATGAGTTCATGCGTTTGCATCATGCTGCTCGAGACTGCGATATAAAGACGCGTATCACGGGTAATCTTGTCAGACTCAAGGCTGCCGACCCAGTAAGATGGACGTGTTTCTTTCAAGGCAATGCTGAAATAGCGGCTCGAAATAATGGTATCCAGCAAATCTCTCAGAATGACATCGAGTTGCTGGAAACTGTCCTGTAGCTGATGGTGCTTATAATGCGGTAAATGATCGACATCATAGGCGGTTGAGAAGGTCAGCAGGGAACCAGTCAGACGTAACAACTCTGAGAATAAACGTTCTGGATGAATTTGCGGATAATGCAGTAAATGATTCAATCCCGCATAGGCCGTATTCAAGGCGTTGATTAACCAGAATGAAACGATATCTCCTGAACGGAACTCAATCAGTTTTTGCTCGTTTTCACGGTTATTGCTTTGAATGGTTTTAATCTTGGCTTTAATCACATTCAAGGTACGTTTTAAGTTGTTGATTAAAGACTCTGATGCAGCCACATGTAAAATTGGTGGAATGAATTTGCTATCCAGCTCAAATGTACCTGAACTTTGGCGTTTTAATCTTCCTACAGCTAAATACAAGAAGCCATCAAGATTCTGTGTCGGTTGAACATGCGGATCAAGCAATTTAAATTCTGCACGACGGCGCAACAAACTTAGCTCAGCAGGGCTGGCATCTGTAAACAGGTCGTGTGTTTCTGACAGATAGTTATGATAACGGCTCGACAGGGAGCGTGTCTCATCGGCAATATTTTTCTTATTTGCCTGTAAAATTGGCAGGGCAAGGTAAACAATCATTTCACCTTGCAGATTTAAATCATCCAGCAATAGTGGTTCTGGTAATAAATCTTGTGCTGGTGCATGATAGATCTCACCATCTTGCCAGATGATTTCAGCTTCTTCTAAAGCCAGAATATGAGTTGAAAGCTGTACTTCATCAAATTTGAGCTTTTGTACGCCATAAGCATGCGGAATTAACGCCCGAACCGTATGATTCAAGCGTTGCTCGTGGTACGTGTCCTGAATCTGGAAATGCTGAGGACGTAAAAACAGGCCCTCACCCCAAAGAATTTTCTCTGCTTTAAACATATCGATTTACCAACAATTATTCGTATTCATTCTTTGGTTGCACGCCGAGCGTATCTTGCAGCATTTGTAATGGATGCTCATCTTTAATCACTTGGGTTAACCATTCATGCAGCGGCATTTGGCTCCACTTAATGGTTTTTTGCAACATATAGCTCACAGGACTATGCGGTTCATTCTTTTGGAAATAGGTCGCAATTTCCTGTAAAACGCGCATTGCTTGCTCACGATTCTCAACATGCGATTGAACTTGTGGCTGAAAGGTTGGTTGCGCCTGAACCGCAGTGGGTTGAGTCGTCACGTTTTGTGTTGTCGTGGTCATAGCGGGTTCACTGTCAGTCGCCACGGTTTGAGTCGCTTGCTCAAACTGTTCTGTTTTATAAATTTTCTTAAGACTAATATGAATATTATCAAGGCTAGAGTCAATTGCAGCAAAGCTTGGTGAATCTAAGCCAAGTAAACCATCCAGCACATTTTTCAGTGTCGACCACTGTTGAAAAATTTCGGTAAAATGCTGATAGTTTTGGCGCTGGAAAGCTTTATCGGTACTGAGTAAAGCTTGCTCAAACTGTTCTAGCTCGCTTGTATTGCTCGCACTCTCATAATCATCACTTTGTTTACGACGGATATTTTCATGATAAAGAAAATTATCATAGTCGAGTAGGTGATAAAAAGGTGCGTGATTGATCAGAGGAACTTTTTTAATCAGCAATGGTAACTGGTTAATTAAACCCTGTAACAGCCCAATACGTTGATCCAGATCATCATCTTCTACTTCAGGATGAAGTGTCAGCCAATACTGCTCAAGTAAACGGTGACTGAGCTCAAGGCTCTTCGCGATACCTTCGAAGCCATATAGATTTGCCCAAGCTTCAGAAAGCCAAGTGAGGATACGGATATCTTTACTTTTGGTTTGCAGCAAATCAATCGATGTTGCTGCAACAAAATCCCAATCTGCCTGTTTCGGTTCCGTGACCCAATCGCCTTGATCAAGCAAAAGATCATCTTGAGTTCGGGCCTTTTTAATGGCATGGAACTCATTTGAAAAAGAGTAATCTTCACCACAAGGTGATTGCTCATTAATCGGTGTCAGTAATGGGTTAATATCCATATGTATCACAGTGTTGGCTCAATCTTAAATTTCAGCTTTCGCTTTTTTGCTGGTACGTTTTTTCGTGGTTTTGGCAACTGGATCAAGCTGATAGATGATTTCATCATCTTTGGTATCAATATTGATCAGTTTCGGCAATTTATGATCAGCCAGCGCCACCAGAATTTCTATTGCCAGCGCTGGTAAAACGGTCGAATTTAAAATATTGTCCACATTTCGCGCACCACTATCGACTTCAGTACAGCGACTTAAAATCAGTTCAATTAAATCTTCTGAATATTGAACCTGAGTTGCATATTGTTTTTCAATACGCGCAACAATCTTGCCAAGCTTATGTTTGATGATACGAACCAGCAAATCATCATGTAAAGGGAAGTAAGGCACGATTCGCATACGGCCAATAAATGCTGGCTTAAACTGTTTATATAAGCTTGGCTTTAAATGCTCGACCAAGTCATCCGCATTTGGCCATTCTTCTACAGGCTGATTTAGGCAAGCTTGCATGATGGCGCTTGAGCCCGTATTCGAGGTCAGGATGATGGTGGTATTTTTGAAATCAATTACACGACCTTCACCATCTTCTAAAGTCCCTTTGTCGAAGACCTGATAAAACAGTTCCTGAACGTCGCTATGCGCTTTTTCAATTTCGTCCAGCAGTACAACACTATAAGGATTACGACGCACAGCTTCAGTTAAAACACCGCCTTGACCATAACCGACATAACCTGGAGGCGCGCCTTTTAATGATGAAACTGTATGTGCTTCCTGATATTCAGACATGTTAATGGTGATGAGATGCTGTTCACCGCCATATAACTCATTGGCCAAGGCAAGGGCGGTTTCAGTTTTACCCACACCACTTGGGCCGATCAGCATGAATACACCTTGCGGTTTATTTGGATCTTCCAGCTTGGCTTTAGAGGTCTTGATGCCTTTTACCAATTGATTTAATGCATAATCCTGACCCATGACGCGCTCGCCCAGCTTATCTTCAAGGGTTAGAATCTGTTTAATTTCATCATTTACCATATTGCCAACTGGAATACCTGTCCAGTCTGAAATAATCTCATTGATGATGCGTGCATTGACACGCTCAAAGACCAGTGGTGCCTGACCTTGTAACTGAGTGAGTTCAGCTCTTAATGCTGCAATTTGTGCATTATTTTCATCATTATTATCTTGCGTGCTGAGTTGCTGGATCTGTTTGACCAACGCCAGTTCTTGCTGCCACTTAAGCTCAATATCCTTAATTTCTTTATCTAAAGAGGCCAATTGCTGATTGAGATCTTCTAAACGTTCGTGATGAATCGGGAAGTGCTGATGCTCATTGGTCAAAATTTGCTGTTCTAATTTCAGGTTGTGCTGTTGTGCCTTTAACTGATCTAAAACGACAGGTTGCGCATTTTGCGTCAAGGCAACACGAGCGGCCGCAGTATCTAGCACACTAACAGCTTTGTCTGGAAGCTGGCGACCACTGATATAACGATGCGACGCTTGAACGGCCGTAATAATCGCCTGATCTTCAATATGCAGATTGAAATGATTCTGCATGACAGGAATCATGGCACGTAACATATCAATAGCGACTTCTTCAGTCGGTTCTTCAATCTTAACCACCTGAAAACGACGACTTAAAGCCGCATCTTTTTCGAAATATTGCTTGTATTCAGCCCAAGTGGTTGCAGCAATTGTTCTGAGTTCACCACGCGCCAAAGCCGGTTTAAGCAAGTTGGCAGCATCATTTTGACCTGCCTGACCACCAGCACCGATCAGCGTATGTGCTTCATCAATAAATAGAATAATCGGATGAGTTGAAGATTGAACTTCCTGAATCACTTGTTTCAAACGATTCTCGAATTCACCCTTAACACTGGCACCTGCCTGTAATAAGCCCATGTCTAAAACATGCAAGTGAACGTTTTTAAGTGCTTCTGGCACCAGACCTTGTGCAATCTTTAATGCAAGACCTTCTACAACCGCTGTTTTACCTACACCAGGTTCGCCCGTCAGAATCGGGTTGTTCTGGCGACGACGCATCAGGATATCTAGCATTAAACGAATTTCAAACTCTCGACCAATAACAGGATCAATTCCGCCTTGTTTTGCTTTCTCTGTCAGGTTAATCGTATATTGATCCAGCGCAGGTGTTTTTACCGTCGTTGTAGTGGTGGTTTGAGTTTCATCTGACGATAGGTCAGATGCAGCAGATGGTTCGGTTGCAGGCTGTTCCGTGCTTTTTCCACAAATATCCAGAAACTTATGTTTCATGGTATCAATAGGGAAAAGCTCAAATAAACTAGACGCTCGGAAAGCGATCTGTTGCAAATCTGGCGCAGTGAGTAGGGCGATCAATAAATGACTGCTACGAATCACAGGTGTTTGTTCAGCCGATGCTAACAACCATGCCTGTTCAAATAATCTTACAATTGATTTAGCAAAAATAGGGGTACGGGTATTGCCTTTTGGTAAAGAACCGATGGTTTCTTTTAAATCATTAATTAAGGCTTCAGCAGAGATATTATTTTTTTTTAATAAAATGTGTAAATCATTGGCAGGAGTTTGATTTAATAACTCAACCAGTAAGTGTTCAATCTCAATCTCATAGTTTAATTGGTTAATACAGTAATTTGCTGACTTTTCTAATGCAGTACGAGTAGGAGGTGATAGTTTTGTAATTAAAACCTTTAAGTTACTCATTTAATACTCACAGTAATTTTTAAATACCAAGTTCTATTCGGTACGTATTAACTTGATATGGTTGTTTTCTCTTAAAAAATATTTTTTGAATAAAATCAAAAACTTAGCTAAACTCTACACGAGTATACAGATTATTCTACAACAAAAAATGTCACTTTTAAACAAAAAATGCACGCTATTTAAGTTTTTTTTTACAAGAATGTCTGTCATGAAACTTTAATAATGTTAATAAACGTAACTGGTATTGACTTTATGTGTGTTTTTTTTGTTAAATTCGCGGAAATGATGTAAATGTACAAAAATTGACGAGTAAGAGGGTTTTTTAACAATAATTGTCAGCTCTTCAATTATAAGTTAAATAATGACGAGGCATATTTTGAAAAAAGGTATTGTAATATCAATTCTTTGTATAGCGACTGGTTTAATCGGCAATTCAGTTTATGCTGAAGAGCAGGCGGCGAAACCAATTAAATTAAAAAGCAAATGTATTAAACAGAATCCGTTGGTGGCGAACCAAACGGATCAAACGCTATTGGGAATTTATCAACAAGTTTGTGATAAAGATAATGCTTCACGCGTCAATGACCTGTTAGCTCAAGCAGCAATGCGCATGTATGAAATCAAGCAGCCAATGAATGCTTTGAAACTGGCAACACAATTACAAGAGCAAAATGTACGTGGCGCGGCGTTAACCGATGTTGCTTTTCTAGCGAGTGTTGAGCTTGCCAATGAAGCCCTTCAGCATATGCGCTCAAGTGAAATGCGTTACTTAAGTAATGAATTGACTTACCCACCTGCAAAACAGCTGAGTGATGATATCCGTGCGGCGGTACCAGCACCTGATACCTCAACCAGTAAAGCAATTACTGACGAATCTTTGAAAAAAGAGGTTCGAAATACGTCGTCGAATACAAATACTCGACGTACAACAAACAGAAAAGCACCTACAACCCAATCAGCACGTAATAATGTAACTCGTACAGCTGCGCCTAAACGACAGGCGCCTGCAACACCAGCAGTTACTAAACAACCAAATACTGTTCAAAAGACAGGTTCGAATCCTTTTGATTCGTTGAAATAATAAGCAAGGGTAGAAAGTTATGGCAAAGAGAGAAAGCGTACAGAAGAAACTGCAACGCATACGTCCTCCTCGTGTTCAGCTGACATATGATGTTGAAGTTGGTGATGGCAAAGAGTCAAAAGAACTCCCTTTTGTTGTCGGCGTTATGGGTGACTTCTCAGCAGCATCTGAGTTAGAGAAAACCAAATTAAAAGATAAGAAATTTATCAATGTCGACCTCGATAACATTGATGAAGTTATGGAATCACTCGCGCCACGCGCAGCTTTTCAAGTTGAGAATACCTTGACTGAAGAGGGTGGCCGCATGTCTGTTGATTTAACGTTTAATTCAATGGAAGACTTCCGCCCAGAGCAAGTTGTACAACAGGTTGATCCATTACGTAAACTGGTTGCTGCGCGTGAGCGTTTAACTGATTTGCGCAACAAGATTTCAAACAGTGAACGTTTGGAAGACTTGTTAGATGAAGTATTGAAAAATACTGATCAAATCCGTCAATTGAGTGCGGAGGCTGACAATGAGTAATTTACAAGCTGCTGCTGCGGCAAATAATGTAGAAGCTGAATCAGCGAATCTACTTGACTCAATCGTTGAGCAAAGCCGTATTGCACGTAATGATGATGAGCATGTTCGTGCAAAAAGTCTGATTGGCGAGCTCGCGAAAGAAGTGATGGCGGGAACCATTACGGTTTCTGAGAACATGACCCTATCGATTGATAAGCGTATTGCTGAAATTGATGCCTTAATTTCGAATCAGCTTAGCCAGATCATGCACCATGAGCAATTCCAGAAAATTGAATCGACATGGCGTGGTCTTTACTACTTCTGCCAAGAAACACCGTCTAACTCTATGATCAAGATTCGTATGTTAAATACGACGAAAAAAGAGTTGGTGAAAGATTTTCAGGGTGCTACTGATTTCGATCAAAGCACACTGTTCAAAAAGATTTATGAAGAAGAATATGGCTCATTCGGTGGTGCACCGTATGCGGCCCTGATTGGTGATTTCGAGTTCGATCGTACGCCATCAGATATGTATTTACTGGAACAAATCTCTCATGTTGCTGCTGCGGCACATGCACCATTTGTTTCAGCTGCAAGCCCAAGTATTTTAGGCCTTGAATCATTTACTGATATTGATCGTCCACGTGATGTTTCAAAAATCTTTGAAACAGCAGAATACGTTCAATGGCGTTCTTTCCGTGATAGTGAAGATTCACGTTACGTTGCATTAACCATGCCACATGTCTTGGGTCGTCTGCCATACCATCCAAAAGAAGGGACTGCGACTGAAGGTTTCAACTTCATCGAAGATGTCTCTGGTGAAAACCATGATGATTATTTATGGATGAATGCCGCATATGCCTTTGGTACACGTTTAACCAATGCATTTGATATGCATGGCTGGTGTGCTGCGATTCGCGGTGTAGAAGGTGGTGGTTTGGTTGAAGGCTTACCAGTACATACCTTCAAGACTTCAGATGGCGAAGTGGTATTCAAATGTCCAACTGAAATTGCAATTACAGACCGTCGTGAGAAAGAACTGAGTGATCTTGGTTTCATTCCACTCGTTCACTGTAAAAATACAGACTACGCTGCTTTCTTTGGTGCGCAATCGACGCAAAAACCGAAGAAATATGACAGCGATACGGCCAATGCCAACTCTGCACTTTCGAGCCAGATTCAGTACATCATGGCAGTTTCACGTATTGCACATTACTTAAAAGCAATGATGCGTGACAAAGTCGGAAGTTTTGCATCTGCAGGCAATGTTGAAGCCTTCTTAAATGAATGGTTATCTCAATATGTCTTGCTAGATGATGGTGCATCTCAAGAAGCAAAAGCACAATATCCGCTTCGTGAGGCATCTGTAAAAGTTGTAGAAGATCCAGCTCAACCGGGTCACTACAAGTCTGTGGTTTTCTTAAGACCACATTTCCAGCTGGATGAGTTGTCTGTTTCTTTACGACTCGTGACTGAACTACCTCAGTCCTCAAATTAACAATGAGATCAGCTAGATAATAACTTTAAATAAAATAGAGGTAATTTTTAAATGAAAGATATATATGTTGAGTTTCGTGGCAAGTACAAGGTAGACGGAGAATCTCGCGATTCTGAACACAAAGGTTGGCTTGAAGTTAACTCTTGGTCTCATAACATTCGTCAACCAAAATCTGCAACTTCAAGTAGCGTTGGTGGTCATACTGCTGAACGTGTTGAACACTCAGACATGATCTTCGTTAAAGATTTGGATGCAACTAGTCCAAAACTTTGGGAAGCTTGTTCAGCTGGTTACACATTTGATGAAGTACAAATCGATTACTACCGTGCAAATGGTGACAAGCGTATCAAGTACTTACAAATCAAATTGAAACACGTTCTTGTTTCAAGTGTAACTCCAACTGTGAATGAGGAAGGCGTTCCTACTGAAACATTTGGTTTGAAATATGCTGCTGTTGAGTGGACATATAACCAACAAGACATTAACGGTACTGCGAAAGGTGCTGTTACTAAGAAATGGTCACTTTCTAACAACACAGCGTCATACGCTGCGTAATAGAAATCGTGATGTTCTAGTAGAGGTTAATAGTTGCCTATTAGCCTCTATTTTTCCAAGATATTGTTCTTAAAAAATGAATTTAGATCATTTATATCCTTACGGTTTTCGGTCAACTTTGTTTGATCGTCTGGTGCCTGAGCAGGAAGATTATTTAAGAGGAATGTCGATTCAGCAATTACGAGAGTCTGTCGCTCGTGATCTGGAAGACTTGCTCAATAGTCGGATTGCACAATTTGATCGTGATATGGATGAATATCCACTCGCCAAGAAATCTATCTTGCAGTTTGGAATTATCGACTTCGTTGGCCTATCAACAGCCAATCCCCTAGATCGGGATAAGATTTGCCAGTCAATTGAGCAGTCAATTGCAGCACATGAGCCAAGATTGAGACAGATAAAAGTAGAAATGTTATTAGATGGTCACAATATGGGTTCACTTTGTTTAAGCATTCAAGCTTACTTAAACATACATCCTTTATATGAGCCGGTGTTCTTTGACGCTTTACTCAAACCTACAACACAACAATATGTTATTTCTGCCAGAACTTAGTGTGAGCGAACTGTGATAGAGCAACTTTTACCGTATTATGAAAAACAACTACAAGAATTCGGTCAACAATCCAGAGAGTTTGCGCAGAAGTATCCAAAAATTGCGCAGCGACTTTCCTTAAATCAGGAACAGATTGATGACCCGCATATTGAACGGTTAATTCAAGCTTTTTCCCTGATCGCTGCACGTATTGATAAAAAATTAGAAGACAGTTACGACGTATTTACCCATTCTTTGTTTGAGGTGATGTTTCCTCAATATTTACGTCATTTTCCCGCGTGTACGGTTGTTAGCTTTGAAGATATTAATAAACTAAAACAGCTTACGGCTGCCCATATTATTCCGCAAAAAACAGCTTTGAAATCGCGTAGCTTTAAAGGGGTTCAATGCGAGTTTAATACCACCAATGATGTTCGCTTATTGCCGATTTCATTGACGCAGTTAGAGTTTCAAACCTCGCCAAGTACTCACATGCATTTGAACCAGAATGCTACCTTGAGCCTGAAATTTGAAATTTTTAATGATGCACAAAAGTGGATACTGGATGAGAAATTGCCGATTTATCTGGATGCAATTTCGAACTTTCCGTTGCAGGTTCTGGACAGTATTTTCCGTAAGGATACTGGCTTTGCCCTACGTGTTGGGCAGCGCGTGGTAGAAATCAGTAATCCATTTGAAGTGATGGGTTTTACTGAACAGGAAAGCCTGTTACCGATTGATCAGCATACCCATCATGCTTATCGTTTACTGATGGAATATTTTTGCTTCCCTGAAAAATTCAATTATCTGAATCTGGATTTAAGCCGCTTAAAAGGATTGCTTAACCAGCAAAATCAGTTTGAAATCCTGATTCATCTCAAACTGAATTTAAATGATCAGGCGGTGGTACGGAATTACTCTGAACTGAATATCGCAAACTTTAAGTTATTTACCACACCTGCCATCAATCTTTTTGAAAAACAGGCTGAGCCGCAGAAAATTTCCCATACCCAATTACAATATCCATTGATCACCGATGCGCATCATCCTGAGCTTTATCAGGTCTATTCTGTGATTGAAATGAATATGGTGCGTGAGAAAACCAATCAGGAACAAACTCATCTTCCTGTATTGCCATTTTTTGCGATGAGTCATTACCAAAACGATAAAGTACAGTTCTTTTATTCACTGAATTACGTGCCTGCACAAAATAAAACTACACAAATGGGCTATTCAATCGTTTCAAAACATTTGAAACCTTATGAAATTAAATCAGATTTTATTAGTACTCGCTTACTTTGCTCAAACGGTGATTTGCCGCATGAGGCTTTAAGCCAAAGTAATAATATCCTGAATCTGAATGACAGCAGTCTGGCGCGACGCGCATTGATTTTAAAGCGTCCGACATCGCCTTTCCATTTTGACAAAAATAAAAATGAACAGTGGCGTATTATTTCCCATCTTTCACTCAATACTTTAGCATTGATGAAAGGGGATGCCTTGAGTCATGTTAAAGAGCTGTTGGCCTTATATAATTTACCGCATTCAAAAGAAAATATTTTACTCATTGATGCGCTCAAGCAGCTCAGCTTTTCAACCACCAATAAACTGGTGAACTCTAAACCTTTCCCGATGTTTATTCGCGGGGTTAAAGCCGAACTTGCCGTCAACAAGAGCGTATTTAGAGGCCATAGTTTATATATTTTCAGTCAATTGCTTAGCCATATTTTTAATCTGAAAGTTCAGATTAACAGTTTTGTCGATGTGGTCGTGAAAGACAGTCTTAATCAGCAGGAGATATACCAATGCGTGCAGAACGTTGGTGGCAAGACTCTTCTGTAGTCGACCAGATTTTTAAAAAAGCAGGCTCATTTGAGTTTATTCAGTCGACGCGTTTATTACGTCATTTACCTGCACCATCGCGTCAGCAGGACTGGTCTGATGACTTTAAGTTTGGAACGTCATTCAGCCTAAGTTTCCCTGCGACCGAAATTGAAGAGCTGAGCTATCAGGATGAGCGTATTCATTTAACCAATCTGGTGGTCGGCCTCACTGGTACACAGGGCGCACTACCTTATACCTATACCAATAAATTAAAGCAGAGTTCGCGTCAGCAACGTCAGGAAATCAAAGCATTTTTAGGCTTGTTTAACCATAAACTCACGACAAAATATGTTGATGCCAGCATTGCCTATAATCTCCCTGTTCGCTATGAGATTGAGCAAAAAAATCATTATCTCGATATTTTACATGCCTTAAATGGTTATATTCGTTCCCAGCACGAACAGCATGATCTGGATGAATATTTTGCTGAATTTTCTGGCTTGATGCAGGGACAGAATAATACTGCGCATGCTTTGAAAACCATTTTGGGACGTGTCTTTGATACCCAAGTGCAGATTCAGGAATTTATCAAAGAAAAATTCCAGTTGGGCGATGAACAGAAAACCACTTTGGGCGGTAGTCATCCAAGTTTACTGGGCATTAATACTTTCTGCGGGGATACCGTTGAGCAAATTGACGGGAAAATTGAAATTCAAATTGGCCCACTAAGCCGCGAACAATATCTGGCTTTTTTACCGAATCAGCCGCTAAATAAAAAATTAAAAGATCTGATTCAGACTTGGTGTAGTCCGACACTTTTTATTGATGTGCGGTTAATTCTTGATAAAAATGAAATCAGTCCGATTTGTCTGGATTCATCCCATGAAATGGGCTTGGGGCAGGGTGCATTTTTAATGCCATCGGTACAGTTACAACATAACAGTGAAACGCGTTATGCGCTTTTAGGAGCTGCATAATGATCAAGAAAATACTCGCGACTTTAATCACCTGTTTTATTCTGGTTGCACTGATTGTGATCTTCTATTGGAGAGATACGCAATATTTACCTGAATCAGCCGATCTTATCAATTACTTCCTGATTCTGCCTATTGTCATTACATTTGTATTGCTTTCGCCTTGGTTGATTTATAAAGGCTACCAAAAATATAAAGAGAAAAAGCAACAAGCTTTGGCCGCTGAGCAAAATAACAATACAGCAGAAGATGAGCAAGCACCTGTCGCGCAAGAAAGTAAGTGGTTGAATGTTAATTTGTATTCCGCTGCCGCTTATAGTGCATTGGGTGAAAATGATGCCATCCTGACAGGGATTAAAGAATTTGCCAGTCCACAGCTCGATCCACATTTATTGAGCTTTCAGGGATTGCCGATTTTATCCTATCGTATTGAAGAGCTGGATCAGCAAGTCCGTCAGGATGAAGAGGATGAATCGCAGTTTTTATCTATTCGGCAACAGCGGATCATGGCGCTGATTCAGCATCAGATTGAACAGCACAGTGATATTCTAGTTTCTATTTCAGACCATTTAAAACGGTCTAGTCTGTTTTATGAAAGCCAGAATTTGCATGAATATCGTATGCATCCTGCATGGATTGACCCGAGTTTTTCAGGAGAAGAGCACAGTGAAGAGATTCAGATCGAACAGGTTTACCGCTTAGATAAGTTAAATTTACATATTTTGCTGTCTGAGGATGTTGTTCATACATGGAATGACCAAAGTAGTAATGAAATGATCCAGACGATTTTCTATGATCTGGGCATCATTCCACAAAAATTCCATATTGAATATCATTTTATCAGTGCAGCATCGACGGATCAGAATGTGGTCGAGTTAATCGAACGGATTCAAAAGCAGCCCAATGAAATTTCATTGATCATTACTGCAGACTCGGAAATTGATCAGGAAATCGTAGATGAAAAGGTATGGGGCTTGAGTGCCTATACGCCTGCTGAATTTGTCGGTAGTAGTTGTGTGGCGCATCCAGATGTACAGCTGCTACAGCAACAGCCTTTAAAAACGTTAAAGCTGGTCTCTCATCAAAATAATTTAGACCAAATATTCAAAGAGCTAGAAATACATGATTTACCACAATACCAAGATGAAGAACCTTTTGTACTGGTGGTCGAGGATGGCACCGATATCAAGGTGGTCAAAAAGCTGGATCAGTTTTTTGCACAAAGCCCAGTAGAGCAGCATCATTATTTATATTGTAAACCTGCTGCTGGGAATACCCAGAACGTGGCAAAAGTTTTTGGATTGATGTTGGGGGCACATCTTCCAGATCAACAGGTTGCCTTTGTTTATGGACAAAATTTAAAAGCATTTATTCAAACTTTCCCAGAGATCTCACCAGATCAGGAAAGTGTAGCAATTGCTGATTGATTAACTTTATTAAGAATTTGAGAACTCAATGTATACCATTTTAGGTTATCTGTGGCAGTACATCACTAATCCTAAGGCAATCATTGCTTTGTCCTTATTTGTGGCGCTTATTTCTTCATATTCGTCGATTCCGCGTCATATCTTCTGGGCGCTGGCGGCGACTTATGCTTTTGGCCTGATTGTGTATGGAATTTACTGGTTGATCCAGCGAAAACGCCATGCGGAACAAGGTGAGGAACTTGCCAATGCGATTGAGCAGGACAGCAAGGCTGAATACGGACAACAAAAAGATAAAGCCGAACTACAGCTAATCCAGCAGCAGATGAAAGAATCGATCCAGTTGATTCGCAAATCTAAACTGGGCGATAAAAAGGGCAATGCCGCTTTATACGAATTGCCTTGGTATATGGTGATTGGTAACCCAGCCGCAGGTAAGAGTTCGGCAATTTATAATTCTGGATTAAAGTTCCCATTTGAAGAAACCCATCAAAAGATGGTGTCAGCTGGGTTGAGCGGTACACGTAACTGTGACTGGTTCTTCTCAACAGAAGGGATCTTGCTCGATACCGCAGGCCGTTATTCGGTGTACTCGGAAGATCATTCTGAATGGTTGGGTTTCTTAAATATCTTGAAGAAGAACCGTTCTAAGGCACCTGTGAATGGTCTGATCGTGATTGTCAGTATTGCTGAATTGATCAGCCAAAGTCCTGAAAACTCATTGAAACTAGCCAAGAATTTACGTGCCCGTATTCAGGATTTAACCGAGCGACTTGAAGTTGTTGTTCCTGTTTATCTAGTGTTCTCTAAAATGGACTTGATTGCAGGTTTTACGGAGTTCTTCGATTGTTATGAATCACAGGAATACAATCAGGCTTGGGGCGCAACGCTGCCGTATGAGCAAAACTCATCTCAGAATGCCGTCGAATTATTCGAAAAACATTACAGCATTCTTTACGATGGTCTCAAAAGCGTCAGCACCACGCATTTAAGTCGTCGTCATTCGCAAAATATTTCTCCAAGTGTGATGACATTCCCACTGGAATTTAAAACCTTAAAACCTGCATTAAAAAGCTTTATCGGCACTTTGTTTGAAGATAACCCGTATCAGTTCCAACCTGTGTTCCGTGGTTTTTATTTCACTAGTGCTTTGCAGGAAGGCATTATTGAAAGTCCAATGACGGAAAATATTGCACAAGAGTTCCAGCTTCAGCAGATTCAGGCCAATGGTCAGGAGGGCGTGAGTCCATCTCTTGCACCAAATCACGGCTATTTCTTACAAGGTCTATTCTCCAATGTTATTTTGCGAGATAAGGACTTGGTCAAACAGCATATTAATCCTGCGAAAAAGCGTCAGCGCTATATTGGGTTTATTGCAGCACTGGTGGGCGTTTCACTGGTCTTGGGTGTATGGGTGTGGTCATATCGCAATAACCAGCAATTGATTGCAGATGTGCAGGCCGATTTAGATAAAGTGGTGCATTTGGAAAAAGCCTCAGGTCAACAGCTTTCAACCCAGCTTGAAGCTTTACTGATCTTGCAGGAACGCTTGCAACAGCTGGATGAGTTCAACGATCATCGTCCACTCAAATTCAGCTTTGGTTTGTACCAAGGCAATCAGTTGCGTGAGAGCTTAAAAGCAGAATACTTAAAAGGGATCAAGCAGATTGTTCTGACGCCGACCCAACAAAATATTGCTCAGTATCTGCAACGTGTAAAAAATAATGAAGCAACCCTGAAAGCCAACCACGTTAATGTGGAAATCAAACAGGTTGCCAAGACTCAACAATATCTGGAGCCTTCGGACAGTAATCCGCAAGATGCTTATAATGCATTAAAAGCCTACTTAATGATGAGCAATCCAGAATATATGGATAGCAGTCATTTAAGTGATCAAGTATCGCGTTTCTGGCGTTCTTGGCTAGATGCCAACCGTGGTCAGATGCCGCGTGGTGAAATGATTCAGGATGCGGAAAAAATTCTTTCTTATGCCATGACATTGGCAAATCAGGAAGGTTTCCCTGTGCTTGAAACAGACGCGCAAGTGGTTGATCAAACACGTCAGGTACTCTTGTCAGTCATTCGCGGCATGCCAGCACGTGATCGTGTTTATAACGAAATCAAGATGCGTGCAGCAGTCCGTTTCCCTGCGGTGACAGTGGGACAGATCGTCGGTGAGCAAAACCGTTCAATTGTATTGGGCAGCTATGCATTACCAGGTGTGTTTACACAAAAAGCATGGGATGAATATGTTGAAAAAGCGATTGATGAAGCTGCGAATAAACCAACAGACAGTAAAGACTGGGTGTTGAATAGCCGTCAATCTGATGATTTAACCTTCTCTGGTAGCCCAGAGCAGATTCGTAAACAACTGGTTGCATTGTATAAGCAGGAATATGTGACGGAATGGAAGAAGTTTCTGAGCGGTATTTATTATGCCAAAGCCGATCAGTTTAGCCAGCAAGTCAAAACCATTGATATCTTGGGTGAACCACAGAACTCACCAATCCGTACGTTATTGCAGCGTATTGCTATCGAGACCAACTGGGATAATCCGATTGTACAGGCTGAGCTTGCTGTACCTGAAAAAGGTTTTGTGGCTTGGTTCAAGCGAAAAGTATTGAACAACTCGGATGACAAAGCGGCTGCCCAAGCGGTGAATAAAGCGCAGGGTGCGATTTCTCAAGAGTACCAGATGTTCTATCAACTGGTGCGTAAGCGCGATGATTTACAAGATAAATCTCTGTTTGATGAATACATGAATAATCTTGCGCAAGTACGCAGCAAGTTCAATGATCTGAAAACAGCAGGCGAGATTGGCCCAAGCGCGATGGCCTTGGTGAAACAAACCATCAATGACCAAACTTCAGTTTTCAACATCACCCAAAAATATGTGGATGAGAAAATGATGGTAGGTCTTAAAGATACCGATCAGCAGTTATTGCAAAAGCTGTTGATGGGACCGTTGACACAATCATTTGCCAGCTTGATTGCACCGACACAAGATGAGTTAAACAAATTGTGGGGCATTCAGGCGTATCAACCATTCAAAACCAATTTGAGCCAGAAGTATCCATTTAACTCAAGTGTGACTTTGCAAGCAACCAGTAATGAAATTGGTCAGATCTTTGGTGAAACAGGTAGCATTGCACGCTTTGTCAAAGAAGCCTTAGATCCATTTGTGATTCGCCGTGGCTATGTGTTGACTTCTAAAACCTGGAAAGACTTGGGCATTAGTCTGAACCCGCAATTTGTGATGGCATTCCAGCAATATGTCGCACCAATCAATGGTATGGCGACTGGTAGTCTGGATCAGCCAGCCGCTGCACCTGTGTCAAATCAATCGAACTTCCAGTTCTATCCATTACCGAATCCACAGTACTTGTCGTACACCATTGATATCGATGGTCAGCGTATGGTGTTTGAAAATGGCATTCAGCAATGGGTGAACTTCGTATGGCCAAATCAGGGTGCGATTCCTGGTGCGCGTATTACTGCAGTGGATCTTGAAGGTAAGACCCATACCATTTTCGAAGAGCCAGGTGAATATGGTATTAACCGTTTAATCGATGCGGCACAGCGTAAAGAGCAAAATGGTAGCTTTGAAATGACATGGACCAGCAAAGCTGAACCATCGTTAACCTTAAAAGTGAACTTCCGTCTGATTAGCGGTAATAGCTCAGGCAATATCGGCTCAAGCCGTGGTTATGCTGGCCTGCAACTGGTAGATAAAGTGGTGACAGAGAAAGCGGTACGTGTGGTTTCTGCGCAGGCAACACCTGCGGGTGCTGCACCTAAACCACAACCAGCTGCACCTGCTCAGCCGGGGGTAACACCGTAATGTTAGGGACAATCACGGAACATCAGGAGGTGCTGGGATGCAACAAGTAAAGACGACACCTTTGTATTACGGAAAGACACCCGCGCGTGGTGACTTTCTAAAATCCAAAGGACAATATGCGTTGATTCAGGTGCTTGATCAATGGATCACAGAAGCACTTGAACATGCCATGCGCGCGCCTGACTTCAAACAACGTTATGAGTCTTTGCCTGCCTTGGATTTCTTTATCGCCAATCCTGCTGAGCCGATGTTTCTGGCCGCTAACCTGATTGCCAGTCAGGACAGCTCAGGGCGAGCATTTCCGATGGTATTAAGCCAGCTACTGGAAGTTGAACAACCGTATCAGAATCTCTTGCTGGCGCCGTATTATTACAAGTCGGTATTGGTTGATCTGTTTCAGCGTAATCGGGTATTACGCAGTATCCGTGATACCAACATCATGCTGGAAAAGCTGAATAATCTGCCAAACACGGTTCAGTTATTTACGCCGACCGAATGTAATGGTTTCTATGAAAATCATACCATGCACTCATTTGCGCAATTGATGAAGATCAATGTCTATGAACTTGCACAAAGCATGATTGGTCTGGGGCTGTTACTGCAACCGATTTTAAAGAATGGCACCAGTCGCTTAAACAAAGTATTGATCCTGCCGATCAATAATCATATGTATTGCTATGAAATTGCTGCCTTCTGGGTGGGCATGATTGGACGATTCTTAGGAATTAACAATACTGAAATCCTGATTGGTATCTTGCACCGTGAGGAACCGATTCTATTTATTGGTTTTCAGGGCGCAGACATCATGGCATTGAGCGATATCTTTACCCAGAATATGCAGAGTGAACACTGGGTTTCATTGATTCAGGCGCAATGGATCGATGCTTATCTGGAGCAAAATGCTGGCCTAGCTACACTCGAACAATCACTTTGTCAGCGTCAGATGAGCCTTAACCAAGGCTTAAAGCTATTTCGACAAACTTTTTTAGATGAATAAATATGAGAAATAATTCGAAATCTTTATGGGCTGGTTTGGTCTTTGGTTTAACCATCTTCGGCCAGAGTGCAGTGCTGAATGCGGCTCCAATCGTCGTGGAAGGTGTGGTGCCGAACGATGCCAGCAAACAGGCAATTCTGGTCAAGATGCAGTCTGTTTATGGTGCAGATCAAGTGGTCGATAAAATACAAGTTCGTCCAGTTTCAGCGCCAAATGGATGGAGTGATTCCGTAACTCGTGTAATTACACCTGACTTGAAAAAGGTCAAACAGGGGCAATTGCGCGTGAGAGGAACACAGGTTGAATTAACGGGAAAAATGACCGATCCTAATGATATTCAGCCGACTACCAATAATTTTCAGGCTTTAGTCCAGCAACCTTATCGTTTTAATGCACAGCTTTCTGTGAATCAGGCTGAGCAAAAAATTATCGATGATGCACTTAAGAATCGAATCATTGAATTTGAATCAGGCAGTGCAATCCTGACCGCGGCGGGGCAACAGATTCTCGATGAAATGGCGGTGGCTTTAAACAAGGTTGGCGGCAAGAAAGTCAAAATTATTGGACATACCGATAGCTCTGGTGATGCCAATAAAAATACGGTGTTAAGCCAGCAACGTGCTGCTGCTGTACAAAGTTATCTGGTCAGTAAAAGTATCGCTGCCGACCGTTTGAGTACGGAAGGTAAGGGTTCTAGCCAACCCGTTGCTGATAATGCAACAGCAGACGGACGTCGGAAAAACCGTCGAATTGAATTTGAAGTGCTTTAACAGTTTAAATACCTACAGGCGAGGGATGTGATTATGGCAACACCCTATATTGTTGTTGGTTGTCCAACCACGGGCGGTGGACAAGTCATTAGTGGGAACAGTAGCTTTTTGATTGAGGGTATTCCGATTGCCTGTGTGGGAGACAAGGCGACCTGTCCAAAGCATAAAACGGTTGCTACGATTGTGGCGGGTGACCCAAATATGCAGGTGATGGGTAAAGCAGCAGCACGCGTGAATGATCCTTTATCATGTGGTTGCAAGTTGTTGCCGAAGCAGAGTCTAGTGGTTCAGGATAATGCTGGTGGTTCTGGTAGTGGTGCAGACAAATCTTCTGAAAGTAATAATACTAATAACTTCTTAAGTTTAGAGAATTATGGACATAGATTTCAATTAAAAGATCAGATAACGGGGAAGCCTTTAGGTAATATCTGTTATGAAATTGATAAGGGTGGAGAGAAGATTCATGGAACAACTGATAATCAAGGTTTTACTGAGTTAGTTACGAATAAAAATGCGGAAGAAATAAAAATTAGTATTATTTATGAGGAGCACCAACATGGATAAGGACCCATTAACTCAATCAGCTAGGATAATAGTAGCAAATGCAACAGCAAAATTATCAAAACTAAAAAACAATCAACCACCTCCTACAACAGAAATCAAAATTGAAACTAAAAGAAAACTAACTTCTGGTGAAATTAAAATGTGTCAGTTAGTCTTCAAAGATGCAGTAGATTATTCGAAAGTATGGATTCATATAGGAGGTTATTTGCATAGCGCAACTGGAAATGCAATGTCACCTGCTGGTGAAATTTACCTTCCCAAAAAAGCCTATGATAGAAATCCGGATTTTAGTTTAGCTCCTGGAGAAGATAGACACTGGTTCATACATGAAATGACTCATATTTGGCAATTCCAACTAGGTACACCAAATGCTTGGTATGGATTAAAACAACTTTGTAAAGGCGGATATACGTCTTTAGTTGATTCTGCCGATTCTGGTGCGGATGAGTTAAAGGCTTATGATACTGATATCTTAGGGAGAGATGCAGGAAAAAAATTTAATGAATTTAATTTTGAACAACAAGGACGGTTAGTAGAGTTTTGGTTTGATGCATGTTATTTACAAGAGGTTAGACCGGGAAGATTACATCATCAGCGCAGTTTAAAACTTTTAGGTCACATAGAAAGAATCTTGAGAGATTTTATTCTAAATCCATATGATAAATCATTATTGCCGAGATCATAAAAGATGAAGTCTACATATTTAAATCTATTATTTTTTTTGGGTTTTTGTGTTTTTATCACTGGATGTAATCCTCAAAGTAAGGATCTTGAAGTAAAACTTAATCAGGGTAATTTATGCGTATTTACGAATAATCCTAAAACCGATTATGGATATGATAGTAGTATTGTTATCTCTACAGGTAAAGTAGATCATACAAAAGAATTTCAAAGTAATTATGAGCAGCTTTATAAAAATGGAGTATTGCCTATAAATGAAAAAAGCTGTACCAAGGTACCTATAGATATTTTTGAAAAAAATGTTGTATATGAAATTACTTTGGAAACAAATAAAATTTATCATAGAAGTATTTGTCTGCTGGAGAGCAATGGTCGGATAGACATAAAATATATTGATCCTGGTAAAACTATATGTGAATAATCTAAAAAGAAAGGGCGTATCAAGTAGTTAATATAATTTTTTTATTTAGTCTGTAAAGTTGAAAGAAAATCAGAGATACTAAAGCATATTGCTGATCCATTTGTTACTGCCTCATTCCTCAGATAACAACTCCTGTTATCCACTCAAGATAGACGACGTCTATTCAGCATCATTAACTTAATGTTTGAATAGACGTTTTTCTTGTTTTTGCATCCAAAAATACTGATCACAACACATAAAGTTCGATGCTTGATGACGTTACAAACAGATGAATGAATAAGAAGAACAAGACTAGCGAATTGTTATTTTTAGTGTATCTTTATTAAGCGATATATTTTTGAAAACATATCGAAATTTGAGGACAGAATAATGTCAATAACGATGAAAAAGACCTATCAATACTGTGCAGTTTTAGCCACCAGTTTATTTATCCATACGCATGCGTTTGCGGGGAATACCATCACTGTTTATGCAGCGGCCAGCTTGACTAATGCAGTGAATGAACTTGAGAATCTGTATGAGCAAAAAAATAAAACTGAAGTCAAAACCTCTTATGCGGGGTCTTCAACCTTAGCCAAACAGATTGAAGCAGGCGCGCCAGCAGATGTATTTATGTCGGCTGATGTACAATGGATGGATTATTTACAGAATAAACAGTTGGTTGTGCCAGCAGACCGTATCAATCTATTAGGCAATCGTTTAGTGGTGATTACACCTAAAGATCGCCCGATTAAATTAAAAATGGATAAAAGTGTAGATCCCACCAAAGCCATTCAAGGCAAGCTCTGTACAGGCGATACCAAAAGTGTGCCTGTAGGGAAATATGCAAAACAGGCTTTAACCTCACTCGGTTGGTGGGAGAAGCTTGAACCACGACTGGTTGAAACCGAAGATGTGCGTGCTGCATTGAACTTTGTCGCACGTGGTGAATGTCAGGTTGGGATCGTTTACGCGACAGATGCTGCGATCAGCAAAGATGTCATAGTTGCAGGAATCTTCCCTGAGAATACCCATCCACCGATTATCTATCCTGTGGGCCTGATCAAGAAAAATGCGGATTCAGTCAAATTCTACAAGTTTCTACAAAGTGGGCAGGCAAAGGCAGTATATAAAAAATATGGTTTTAGTGTGTTGCAGTAACTGAATGATGATCTTGAGCCCTGAAGAAATCGAAGTATTGAAGCTGTCATGCAAAGTGGCGGCAGCGTGTTTGGTGTTTAGCCTTATTCCAGCAACGCTGGTCGCTTGGGTTTTGGCGCGTAAAGAATTTTGGGGTAAATCACTGTTTGAAACGCTGGTGTATTTACCTTTGGTTTTACCGCCTGTAGTTCCGGGTTATTTATTACTGCAATTATTTGGTAATCGAGGATTGCTTGGACAATATCTTGCGCCACTTGGTTTGGAGTTTGCCTTTAACTGGAAGGGCGCTGTATTAGCCTCTGCGGTGATGGGTTTTCCATTGTTGGTACAATCGATCCGACTGGCAATTGAACTGGTCGACCAGCGCTTGGAAATGGCTGCGAAGACTCTGGGTGCTTCTTCCTTTGGCGCATTTATGCAGGTGACATTACCGCTGGCCAGTAGTGGAATTTTGGTGGGGGGGATTTTATGTTTTTGCCGAAGTTTAGGTGAGTTTGGAGCAACGATTACTTTTGTGGGGAATATTGCGGGTGAAACCCGTACTTTACCTTTGGCAATGTATAGTCTGATGCAACAACCTGATACTGAAGCAGCATTGTGGCGATTGATTATTTTGTCATTGTCGGTAGCGTTCTTCGCCTTGTGGTTTGCCCAGTGGTTTAACCGTTACCAGAAAAATAAGCGGGGTCACTAAGCATGATTGATTGTCATATCCAACTGCAACAAGGGCAATTTTGTCTGGATCAACGCTTTCAATCTGATCAGCCTGTGATTGGCTTATTTGGAGCTTCTGGCTCAGGAAAAACCACGATTTTACATAGCATTGCGGGTTTAATTCGGCCACATTTTGGCTGGATTCGAGTTCAGGATCAGACGTGGTTTGATCATACTCAGAAAGTTAATCTCAGCACACAACAGCGTCGGGTCGGGCTCGTCTTTCAGGATGCACAGTTGTTCCCACATAAAAATGTTAAACAGAATTTACTGTTTGGTTTTAAGCATATTGCACCACAGCAGCGTCAATTTGAACTAGACGATATAATTGAGCTGCTCAAATTGGGACATTTGATTGAACGCATGCCGATTAAGTTGTCAGGAGGAGAAAAACAGCGGGTGGCTTTAGGACGAGCTTTGCTGTATTCACCACAATTGCTATTACTGGATGAGCCGCTTTCTGCACTGGACACGGCACATAAAGCCGAGATCATTCCCTTTTTCCAGCGTGTAAAAGAGGAGGTGAAAATACCGATGCTCTATGTCAGTCATGATCGGTCTGAAATCGAACAACTTACGGATGAAATCTGGCACTTATAAATAGCGTTGCAATAATGCAAGAAACTGTTGGACTTCCTCATCGTTGACGTGATCAGCATCTTTAAGTACATGCTCTTTTAAATGCTGTTCAATCAGTTGATTCATTAGGCCATTCACGGCACCTTTAACCGCAGCGACTTGTTGCAAAACTTCGATACAGGAACTTTCAGGACTTGAAAGTGACTTTTCAACGGCATTGAGCTGTCCTTGAATCCGTTTAACCCGATTTAAAATTTTTTTATCATGATGCAGATGAGCCATACTTTTTTTTCCTAAAAAATATATACTGGGGTGGAGTATATTGGAAGCCTAGAATAAATGCAGCATACTAACCTAGAACGACGTCATTCTCATCAGTTTGATCAAGGAAATCCATTAGCACAAAAACAAATTTTAATCGCAACGATTTTGACCGCCATAATGATGGTACTGGAAATTCTGGGTGGTTGGTTTTTTAATTCCATGGCTTTACTTGCCGATGGCTGGCATATGAGTTCACATATGCTGGCGTTGGGACTGGCCTATTTTGCTTATCGTATGGCGCGACATTATGCACAGGATCAGCGCTTTAGTTTCGGCACTTGGAAAATTGAAATTCTGGCAGGCTATAGCAGTGCTATTTTGTTGATGGTCGTGGCCTTATTGATGGGCATACAGTCTCTAGAACGTTTATTTAACCCGGTGACTATTCATTTTAATGAAGCGATTCCAATTGCAATAGTGGGTCTCCTTGTAAACTTAATTTGTGCATGGTTATTACATGATGGCGGTCACGATGATCACCATCACCATTCGCATAACCATGATCATGAAGTGCATCATCATGGACATGATCATCATGATTTAAACCAAAAAGCAGCATTCCTGCATGTGGTCGCTGATGCGGTGACTTCAGTTCTGGCGATTATTGCTTTATTTGCGGCCAAGTATTTTGGCTGGAATTTTCTGGATGCTCTGCTCGGGATTGTCGGGGCATTGCTGGTTGCAAAATGGTCTTGGGGATTGATGCAGGAAACCGGAAAAACTTTACTGGATGTAGAAATGGGGCATCCCGTTGTCGAAGAAATTAAAGAAGTTATTGCGCAGTTTCCACAGGTCGAAATTACGGATTTACATGTATGGAAGGTTGGTAAAGGAAAATTCTCTTGTATTCTAGGATTGGAAACCGCACTGGCTGATCTGACTCCTGATCAGGTTAAAGCTGGATTAGCGATTCATGAGGAAATCGTGCATGCCTCTATCGAAATCCATCATTTAATACTGCAAGCATCGAGTAGATAACTCTACTCGATGCTTTGAATTAAGCTCCGATATATAAAATGAGGCCGCAAAAGGCTGAGGCAAAAATCACATACAGGACATTGAGCTGAAATTTAAATAAGGCAATCAGTGCACCTACTGTAATCAAGGCTGCTTCGTAATTAAAAGCATGATCAAAACCCTTTGGCCATAGCACATGATAACTAAAGAACAAAGCCAGATTTAAAATAACGCCAACTACGGCCGCCGTAATCGCAGTGAGCGGAGCAGTAAATTTCAGTTCATTATGTGTCGATTCAATAATGGGCGCGCCTGCTAGAATAAAGACAAAGGAAAATAAAAAGGTAAACCAAGTGACAATCACAGCACCTATTGCACCTGCTAAAAATAGCTGATGATTGCCCAATAAGGCATGATTATAAGCCCCCAAGAAGCCTACGAAAGCCACCACCATAATCAGTGGACCCGGGGTACTTTCGCCGAGTGCTAAACCATCAATCATTTGGGTCGGGCTGAGCCATCCATAATGATTGACTGCACCTTGATAGACATAGGGCAGAACCGCATAAGCACCGCCAAAAGTAAGTAAGGCTGCTTTGGTGAAGAACCAAGCCATTTGCGTATAGCCATGTTGCCAACCAACACTTAGGGTTAAAAGCGTGATGGGAATCAGCCAGAGCAAGGCTGCAATGACCACGAGTTTTATCAGGTTTGACCAGCGAAAAATGGCATGTGCTGGTGTCTGCGTATCATCATCAATCAATGCTGTGCCATAGTTTTTTTGGCTATTTTGATGAGAGGTTTGATGGGTAAATAAATCTGGTTTTTTCTTACTCAGCACATAGCCTGCAAGCGCGGCAGCAAACACGATCAAAGGAAAAGGAAGATTAAAAACAAAAATGGCAATAAAGGCTGCAGCTGCAATTAACCAAAGAAATGAATTTTTGAGCGTTCGGCGGCCTATGCGGTAGGTTGCATGAAATACAATGGCGGTAACCGCGGGTTTGATGCCATAAAACAGTCCTGCAATGATGGGTACGTCTCCAAATTGCACGTAAATCCATGACAGTCCAATCAGGATAAATAAAGAGGGCAGCACAAATAAAATTCCTGCAATCAAACCGCCCGTGGTTCGATGCATGAGCCAGCCAATATACGTCGCGAGTTGTTGTGCTTCGGGGCCAGGGAGTAGCATGCAGTAATTCAGCGCATGTAAAAATCTTTTTTCAGAAATCCAGCGTTTTTGTTCCACCAGTTCCTGATGCATCACTGCAATTTGCCCAGCAGGGCCACCAAAGCTAATAAATCCTAATTTTAACCAGAATAAGAAAGCTTGCCAGAAAGGGACAACGGATGACGGTTGATCGAGGTCATTGATTTGTTTTTGTTGCATGATCATTCTCAAGAAAAATTGGCGTATAGGCCATCAAAAACATAATTAGAAAGTTCAAGTAACTGATGATCATCCGTAATTTTAGCCCTTAACCCTTGGATGACTTTTTCGATCCCGATTGCTTCAGGTGGTTCAACACCACCGACATCGAGGAAATGTACAATTTCAGCAATATGCTTTAAAGCAGACTGTTGATGAAGTTCAAAGCTGTGTAATAAGGTTTCAAAAGTGACCCACTGATCAATATGACTAAAGCTGGCACCATCAAAATCAAACCCCAAAGCCGTAGCTGGACAATCGTTTGGTGTATCTAACCAGATGAAAGTTGCATTCGGATCAATAAAATTCTGAATCAACCAGGCCGAAGCTAAACGATCGATCCATGGGCGTTTCCGGGTTGCCCAGACTCTGTTCTGATAGTCCTGTTTACGTAGTACCTGAATAGGGTTATCTCGACTATGTGGTTCATCTGTTTCACCAAACCGTAAAATCGTCTGTTCAACGGCATCCAGTTCTCGAATCGTTTGCTGCTTTGCTTCTGTTGGGAAATAGTCAATTTCAATGACTGCATCGAGATGCTTACGTAGTTTTCGAATGTGTTTGAGAAGTTCTTTTTGAGTATTCTGGTTCAAATCATCTCGAAGTTTAGTAAGCTGTTGATAGATTGAATTATATTCTTCTTTTCGGTTAAAAAATTGCACCATATCCAGATTTTCTGCGGCAATGGTTGGGAATAGATATGCGCTTCCACCTTCTGCAATTAGATCATCGGCAATGACATCAAACTTTTCTGAATATTGCTCAGGCAACGCATAAACACCATCACGTAGGGTGGCGGCACCACTGGCTTTTAATGCTCGCCATACCCGCATGCGTGTTGTAGTATTCTGGGTCGGCAGGGATGAAATGAGTAAGGTTATTTTCATGTAATATACTCAACTTATTTGTTAAATATATTACATTAAAAAATTATTTTATAAATCTAAAAATCTCATATCATCTTATGATTTATATATAAAACATTTGAATGTTTTATGACGGATTTAACGCCTTTAAAAAAGCCCAAGGGAAAATCCCTTTATCGTGTCCATCATCAAAGCAAATTTGAATCCCATACCCTTGGGAATAGATGGCGGAGATGGCAACATGATCTGGATATTCAATCTCTCGTTGCTGTAGGCGCTTGGCTCGGCAAAAACCACAAGGGCAACTGGCTCTGAGATGAGCATGGCTAAAATCCTTTGCTGTACCATCTTCCCAAAAGAGAAACAGACGTTGTTGTTCGATATCCACTTTAAGTTGACTCGGTTCAAGCGGCATTAAATTTCTCCTGAATGAGTGCCAGTCCAATACGAATCGATTTACGGACTTCGGGATCAGCATCTTCGGCGTGCTGTAATAAAATATGCTGAGCTGATTCTCCGCCTATTTCCCCTAAGGCAATTGCGACTTCTTTACGTAAATTGCTGATGTCATGCTGGAAATTTTCTTGTAATTTGGTAATCGCTGCTTTGGATTTGAGTAAACCCAAACTACGGCTCACAGCAATGCGGACTTGCCAATAAGTATCGTCGAGTTGCTGTAAAAGTGGTTGTTCTAATTCAACCACTTTTAATTTTCCGATGGTCAAGGCGGCCTCAACTCGAAGTTGCCATGCCTCAGCGATCAGAGAACTGTGTAAGGCAGATACAATTTCGGGCGTGAGCATTTGGCTAGCTGCCAAAGCACCTGTCGCAATACGACGAATTTCGATATCCACATCTTGCTGTGCGATCTGTGCCAGTGTTGCCAAGCCATCCTGTTTCTGCAACCAGCTCAAGGTGCTGACCGCTTCTTTACGGACTAAAGGGTTGGCATGCTCAGCATGTTTGAGAATGGCATCAAATAACGATTCAGCGCGCAACTCTTTAAGCGCTCTCAAGATAGAAGCAATCACAAAGTCATCAGGATGCTGCAAATAGGTAGCCAGATGATGCGCAGATTCAGCATGCTTGATTTCACTGAGACTTTGCGCTGCTGCGATACGTACATTTTCATGTTGATCATTCAATGCCTGTGCCAACGTATGTAAAGAGGTTGCATCTTGCCAACCTTCTAAGCGGGTGGCTGCCAGCTCACGTACTTTACTGGCGGGATCATGTAAAACGGCATGTTGTAACCAAGGTAATAATGCCGTTTGTTCTTCATCGGCAATATTCATCAGTGCGACAAAGCGGATATTTTCATCGTCCTGATTCAGTTGAAAGAGATAATCCGCATAATCTTCATCAAGATCTGCAAGGCTTGGATAATTTAGGCTCATCTTTATTCTCCCCAAATCAGACTATTTGCCAAGTTATTAAATCTCATGCTGTTCCCCCTTATTTAAGTAAATATGGAATGTTGACCTGAATGGCATCGGTCGGGCAGTCCTTCTCGCATGGCATGCAATACCAGCATTCGTCAAATTGCATATAGGCTTTGTTACTGTCTGGATGAATCGCCAATAAGTCCATCGGGCAAACATCCACACAGACGGTACAGCCTTTGTCCGCAATACATTTGTCTTCATCTACCAATACGGGTGCGGCCGTACGATGTGAAATTTCTTTAAAAATAAATGCCATGTGATATTCCTTATTCGGTTGTTTCAGCCACTAATTTTTTATTAATCCGCAACAGGTTGTATGAATTGGCCTCATCTTCATCAATCGGAATCAGGTAAGGCTCAACCGCTTTTTTAAAGCTGACCATATCACCGTGCTGATCTTTTTTCAGATGTGCATGACAGAACCAGTCCCGATCATTCTTTTTTGGGCAATCTGCGCGATAGTGATACAGTCCCCAACGGCTTTCTTCACGGAATAGCGAAGCACGTGCCGCCATTTCGGCACAGTCGCGAATCACGGCAACTTCGGCAGCACGCATCAATTCATGTGGATGGCTGGCATTGATTTGCCCAATATCGGTTTTAATTTCTTCAAAGCGTTTTAACGCAATCTCAATTTTTTGTCGGGTTTTCGGTGGCTGTAAATAGTCATTCACCATACGGCGTAACTTGTATTCCACCTGTTCCGATGACAATCCTTCTGGACGGTGTAATGGGGCAAAAATACGGGCTTTTTCGGCTTCAATTTCATCTGCATTCAGTTCTGAATCTGTCTGTTCTACAACATATTCAGCGGCATTCACCCCAGCAAACCAGCCATAGGTAAAGGCACCGAGCATGTAGTTATGTGGAACGGCTGCCATATCGCCTGCGCTATATAAACCCTTGACCGAGGTTTCCGCTTTTTCATTGACCCACACCCCGGATGCGCTGTGACCACTACAGAAGCCAATTTCTGAAATCTGCATTTCCACCATATCCTGACGGTAATCTGTGCCACGCCCTTCATGGAAACGACCACGGCTTGGACGTTCATTGGTATGTAAAATCTCTTCAATGGTTTGAATAGTTTCTTCCGCCAGATGATCCATTTTCAGGAACACGGGGCCATTGCCACTTTGCAGTTCCTGATAAAATTCCCACATCATTTGACCTGACCAGTAGTCACACTCAATAAAGCGTTCACCTTTGCTGTTGGCGGTATAGCCACCCAAAGGTCCCGTTACATAGGCGCAGGCAGGGCCGTTATAATCTTTAATCAGTGGGTTGATCTGGAAACATTCCAGATTGGAAAGTTCCGCTCCCGCATGGTAAGCCATGGCATAACCATCACCCGCATTGGTTGGGTTTTCATAAGTTCCCATGAGATAGCCAGATGCAGGCAAGCCCAAACGTCCAGCGGCTCCACAGCATAAAATCGCAGCCTTGGTTTTGATTACATAGAAATCACCATTGCGACAGTCAAAACCCAGTACGCCGTTGATGGCGCCTTCTGCATTTTTGAGCAGGCGAGTGGTGACAATGCGATTATTAATTTTGACCTGAGCGCGTTTCAGTTGGCGATACAACACTTTTTTAATGTCATGGCCTTCAGGCATTGGCAGCACATAAGCGCCCATGTGATGAACTTTTTTGACCGCATATTCACCCGTTTCATCTTTTTCAAATTTCACGCCCCATTGATCCAGCTGCTGAATGGTGGTGAAACTATGCTTGGCGTAGGCGTAAACCGTGGCCTGATTAACAATGCCATCATTGGCAATGGTAATTTCCTTGGTGTATTGCTCAGGCGTGGCATAGCCTGGAATCACGGCATTATTCAAGCCATCCATGCCCATTGAGATTGCGCCGCTGCGTTTCACATTGGCTTTTTCAATTAATAAAACTCTCAGGTTGGGGTTGGCTGTTTTGGCTTTGATGGCTGCCATTGGGCCAGCCGTCCCCCCACCGATGACGACAATGTCATAGTCCAGTGTAATCGTATTCATGTTGTACCTTTTTTTGAGTGCGTTTTAATTCACAAAGTAATGCTGCTTAGGTATTTCGCTTTCGATCTACTCTTAAACGGTATTGGAAGCGCTCTCCTGAAAAATAGAGATATTCGAAATCAATAGGATGTCCTGCATGATCGTGAGTCAGTCGCTCCACTCTTAATAGCGGTGCATGGACATCAACTTGCAAAAGTTCACTGAGTTCTTCATCAGCAAGCGTGGCATCAATATTTAAATCGGCATGTCCTAAGGCAATCGATAAATCTTCTTCAATCGCTAAAAACACATCGCGAGTGGAGAGATTGATCTGTTGCAAAGCTGTTCCAATCGCTTCGGGTAAATAAGTCAGTTCAAATGAAATGGGCTTACGATTGAGTAAACGAATCCGTTTAATCTCCACCACCGTGCTGTTGACAGAAATTTTTAATTTCGAGGCAATGTGCGGTGTGGCTGGAATAAAGCGGAATTCTTTGACTACGTTAAAGACCTCGTGTCCCAGATCGGTCATGGCTTCGGCAAAGCCTTGTAACTCGGAAATATTCTGAAAGCTTTTCGGTGCGCTAACGAAAGTGCCTTTGCCTTGAATTTTGTAAATCAAGTGTTCGAGTTGAAGTTGATTGAGTGCCTGACGAATGGTGATACGACTGACATTAAATAATTCGCTCAGTTCTTTTTCCGACGGCAACTGCTGATGAATCTTGTAAGTTCCATCGACAATCTGCAGCAGCAGGGCCTGATAGACTTGATCATACAACGGACGTTCGCCATTCACTTTATTTACAATCGTTTGGTTCATTGAACTTAAACTTGTTATAACAACTTGGTTGTTAGATTAGCGATTATCCAAAATGAAGAAAAATAACTTATGCAGCAAAAAATATCTGTTTTTGTGCATTACCTGATTGGTCGAATGAGAAATAAAGATGCTTTTATTGTTTTATTTCTCTCTAGCTTTTATGGTTAAATGATTAAAAAATAAAATTATTGTTGTTTTATAGGCTGCTGGTTTATTTGCTATTTTTGCTTCATTTATAAATGAAAATGATTTTTTTAACTTGGGTTGTTTTGCTGAAAAAGGACGGGTTCGGCGGCTAATTTTTCAGCTAGATATTGAATGAACACACTCAGTTTAGGCGGAACATGGCGGGTAGGTGGATAGAGTAACCATGCGCCACCGCTGTAGTGGGTTTTAAAATGCCAATCAGGTAAGACCTGAACCAGTGTGCCTTGTTCCAAAGCATGGCGTGCCACGAAGTACGGCAAACTGGCAATGCCTAAATGTTGTAAAGCGGCACTGAGGCGCACGCCTGTATGATTGGCAGCATAACGACCACGCACCGCAACGGTAATGGATTTCTGTTCCTGCTGGAATTTCCATTTCGAATCATTGGGTTGTTCACCCAAATAAATACATTGATGCTGCTTTAAATCGTGGGGGTGCTGTGGGATGCCATTTTTCTGCAAATATTCAGGTGTGGCACAAATCAAATGATCAATATCAATCAGTTTACGTCCCATCAATCCACCGGGCGGTTGTTCGGTAATACGAATTGCCAGATCTACACCGTCATCAATCAAGTCAATATAACGGTCTTCCAATAGCAACTGAATATCAATTTTTGGATATAACGCCAAGAACTCAGGCAAGTGAGGATGCAGCATAAAATGCCCAACGGCCTTGGGTACGCTGATTCGAATCACGCCTTGTGGTTCGATATGAAATTGTCCTGAACTTTCCATGACCGCTTGTGCTGCATTGACCAGATCCACACAGCGCTCATAGACCTGCTGACCACTTTCACTCAAGCGTAGTTTCCGTGTGGTGCGATGCAATAAGCGCGTGCCTAGTGCACGCTCTAAACGGGCAATGGCACGACTAACCGCAGAAGGGGTTGAACCAAGCTGACGCGCTGTTTCAGAAAAGCTCTCCGTTTCGACAACTTTGACAAAGGTTGCCATTTCATTTAACAGAACCAGACTTTGATTTGTGCTCATGACGCAAAAGTTATTTGGATTTTGATTGGATTATCGCGCTTTAAAAATCGCAATACAATCTTTTTCCTGTAGTCATGATGTGGAGTTAAATGAAATGTGGCAGTTGTATGGACATGAGTTTCTGGCCTTGGCATTGATCCATTTTATGGCAGTTGTTTTACCGGGACCTGATTTTATTATTACGGTACGACAGAGTGTTCGATATGGCTATTTAATTGGTTGTATCACCGCGATTGGTATTGGTGTAGGCATCTCGGTACATGTGTTTTATACCTTGGTCGGTGTTGGGGTATTGATTCAGCAAAGTGTCTGGTTAATGTCGTTACTACGCGTGGCGGGTGCTGCTTATTTGATTTACTTGGGCTGGCAATGTTTACGTAGTCAACCGAATGCCAATCTGGATATTCTGGCAGGTGAGGTAATGGGTAAACCAAGCTTAATCCAAGCCTTTAACATGGGTTTTTTAACCAATGCGTTAAATCCGAAAGCGACCGTTTTCTTTCTGGCGATTTTTACCACCATTGTGAATCCCGCGACACCATTGAAGGTCCAAATTGGTTATGGCATCTGGATGTGTTTAGTCAATGCGCTATGGTTTATCTTGGTGAGTATCATGTTTTCACAACCGATTGTACGGAAACGCTTTTTAGAGTTTGGGGTGTATTTTGAACGCGTGATGGGCGTTATCCTGAGTGTGGTTGCAATACGATTAATCTGGAGCGTTGCATTTTCCTGAATATAAAAAGACTGCACTAAGGCAGTCTTTTTTATTGGAGCGTGGTTAAGCACTGCGTTTGTTTCTGGTCAATTGATGTAAAACAGATACCAATAAGTCGATTTCTTCTGTGGTGTTATAAAAGGCCAAAGAGGGACGTACGGTCTGTTCTACTCCAAAACGACGCAAGATCGGCTGAGCGCAATGATGTCCAGAACGCACTGCAATACCATGCTGATTCAGTGCTTTGCCCACTTGCTCTGTCGAATAACCTGCAAGAGTAAAGGACATTACACTGGCTTTGTTTTTCGCCGTGCCAATCGGCCTTAAGCCTGCAACCGTACTCAATGCATGCTGACCATATTCCAGCAAGTCATGTTCATAACGGGCAATATTGTGAATGCCTAGGCGTTCAACATATTCCAGTGCTGCACCGAGACCAACTGCATCGGCAATATTACCTGTGCCTGCTTCAAACTTATTGGGGGCGGGTTGGTAGACCACTTGTTCAAAACTCACGTCCTGAATCATATTACCGCCGCCTTCCCACACAGGCATGGTCTCCAGAATTTCAGGCTTGGCATACACTGCACCAATACCTGTTGGCCCAAACACTTTATGTCCTGAGAATATAAAGAAGTCGGCATCAATTGCTTGGACATCGGTAGGCATATGCGAAACAGATTGGGCACCATCGACCAAGACGCGGACACCTTTGGCATGCGCGATTTTGATTACCTCAGCCACAGGGGTGACTGTACCTAAGGCGTTAGACACTTGGGTAATCGAAATCAATTTGGTCCGTTCATTAACCAGTTTGGGTAGTTCTTCCAGAATGATTTGACCAGTATCATCCACAGGAATGACACGGAGCTTGGCACCGACTTTTTTGGTCAACTGGAACCACGGGACGATGTTGGCGTGATGTTCAAGATGCGACACAATAATCTCATCACCCTCACCAATATTTTGTTCCCCCCACGTCTTGGCAATCAGGTTAATGCCTTCAGTCGTGCCACGAACAAAAATGATCTCTTTGGATGATTTTGCTCCAATAAAACGAGCCACTACATTACGTGCATGTTCATAGGCATCGGTTGCACGTGCTGCCAGTTCATGCGCAGCGCGATGAATATTGGAATTTTCGTGCTGATAAAAATAGGCAATCCGATCAATCACGCTTTGTGGTTTCTGCGTGGTTGCTGCATTATCAAACCAGACCAGAGGTCGACCATTGACGCGTTCTTGTAGAATGGGAAAGTCACGACGGATCGCTTGAATATCCAAGGGCTGAGCGGCATTGGCAACAAACTGTGGCTGAGAAGGTTGATAATTTCCATAACCCGCATTGTGTTGTGGCAGATCCAAGAAGTAAAAGCCTGAAGAGGCGTTATTTTTTGCTTGAGTTGAAGCTTGAGAATCTTGCTGCAACAAACTTTTTAACGCATCACCATGAGGCAATTGAAAAGATTGCGCCGCGGCAAAATTGGCAGCATCAAATTCAGAACTTGACGAAGTTGGTGTTGTAAAATCTTTTAAAAAATAAAAGGGTGAAGTTTCACTGCTTGAAGGACGAGATGGTTCAACCACAGGGACATTCGGCGCACTATGAATGGCCTGTGGAAAATTAGGTTCAATGGGTGGACGTGGTAAATTGGCTCCGCCCACGACTGGCGCAGAGGCGATCGCACGGCGTTCGGGGTAGTCTGGATAGTTCGGAATATGCTCCGGGTATTCAGGATTTAAACTTTTTTCATAAGCAATATTGGGCGCACGACCACTCAGCGCCGCTAAAGGTTCAGCGGGCTGGGGTTGATGGGGCGGCGTACCGACATTGGGTAAGTCCAGATTTAGACCAGAAGAATGTCCATTACCAGCACTTGGTCGGGCAGCAAAAAATTCAGAGGCAAGCCGTGAAAGTGTTGCTTCATCTGGGAAGTTGGACGGTGGGTGAACACCATCCACTTCAGCCCCTGATGGACGACTGTTTAAATTACTTGTAGTTAACTGGGTAGTCATGATATTTGTCCACCTCCACATCTTCGAGCACAGCCAAGGCATCCTCGGTCAATACCGCCAATGAGCAGTACAGCGAGATCAGATAAGACGCAATCGCATTGCGGTTGATGCCCATAAAGCGTACTGATAGGCCAGGGGATTGTTCACCTGCCAAGCCTGGCTGAAATAGGCCCACCACGCCTTGACGTTTTTCACCCACACGCAATAACAAGATTTTGGTTTTACCATCTTCCACAGGAATCTTATTTGATGGAATCAGGGGAACACCGCGCCATGTAATGAATTGCGACCCAAATAAACTGATGGTTGGTGGTGGAACTCCTCGACGGGTACATTCACGACCGAAGGCCCCAATCGCATCTGGATGAGCGAGGAAGAAGCCCGGTTCTTTCCAGACTTTACGGAGTAAATCATCAAAGTCATCGGGTGTTGGTGGCCCATTTAATGTGGAGATCCGTTGTTCATCTGCGACACTTGCCAATAGACCGTATTCAGGATTATTGATCAATTCGCTTTCCTGACGTTCTTTAATGGTTTCAATAGTTAAGCGTAATTGTTCTTTAATCTGGTCATGCGGACTGCTATACAGATCAGCAACACGGGTATGAATATCTAAAACAGTTGAAACTCCATTCAAGAAGTATTCACGGGGTTGCGGATCATAATCCACAAAGGTTTGCGGCAAAGTCGCTTCATCACGTTGTGTACAAGCCACTTGGATGTCATCTGTATTATTGACACGGTTAACGCGATAAATACCTGCTTCGACAGGAATCCATTGCAATAAATGCGTGAGCCAACGCGGTGTAATGGTTGAAAGTTGTGGAACGGTCTTGGTGGCATTTGCAAGCTGTCTGGCTGCATGGTCTCCAAGCGCAAGTTGGACTTTGTCTGTGGTTTTTGCCATGAATCATTTTTCCTGTTGTTTTGGCTTTGTTAAAAATAATTAATTTTTAATGACGCATTTATTGAATGAAACAAAAGGGTTTTTTGAATACATATTTTAATAGGGAAATAATTGGTTATTTTTATCCAGTTAAAATATCAATATAAAATTTTATCGCGTTTTATATTTTCAAAATCATTTCACTTATTTATTTCATTTAATTAGACATTAATATTCTGTAAAGACTCACTTGGTGACTGTAGAATCTGGCTGCCTGCTGCAACGTTATGGGTAAGCCATACATTCCCGCCAATAATTGAACCTTTGCCGATGGTGATTCGACCCAAAATTGTTGCGCCTGCATAAATCACGACATGGTCTTCAACAATGGGATGACGGGCATAATCTTTCTTTAAAGCACCATCATCATTTAGTTCAAACCGTTTTGCTCCGAGTGTGACAGCCTGATAAATACGAACATATTCACCAATCACGGATGTCTCTCCGATCACTACACCTGTGCCATGATCGATAAAGAAACCTTGGCCAATTTGTGCTCCTGGGTGGATATCAATTCCAGTCGCCGAGTGTGCCAGTTCAGAAATAATTCGGGACAGTAACGGTACGCTGTGATAGAGCTGATGGGCTACGCGGTGATGAATAATCGCCAAGATTCCTGGGTAACAAAGCAGTACCTCGTCGACGCTGTGCGCTGCGGGATCACCTTCATACGCTGCACAGACATCTGCATCCAGTAAGCGACGAATAGTAGGTAGCGTATTGGCAAAGTCCTGTACGATGGTTTGTGCCAAAACCACTTGCTGTTCATAGAGCAGTCTGTCATTGCTGGAAACGGGAATCTGTTTGACCCGACTTTTAGCTTCATAATTTAAGGCCAGTTTGACTTGTACAAACAGTTCATTCAGGACACGATCAAGGGTATAAGCAATATAGTAATCTTCGGTTTCCTGACGCAGATCGCTTGGCCCCAGTCGCATTGGAAACAGGATGCCACATAAATCATCCAGAATAGATTTAAGTGCCTCCTTGGAGGGAAGCTCGCGGCCACCGAATTCTTTAATCCTGTGCTGGCGTTCGCGCCATTCATGGCGTGCTTGCTGTAAGCCCTCGATGACAGGCTTTATTTTCCATTGGCTCACGAGAATTCCTTAAAATAAGTCTTACAAATCATAAGTATGTATTTAAACAGCCGTCTTAATCTTGTAACCAAGGAAGTTGATGGATACGCCAGCCATTACTTTGATTACGTTGCTGCTGATCATTTAAATCGCCTTCAAAGCCTTCCAGTACGTTATAAACCTGAGCAAAACCAGCGCTAAACGCGGCGGTTGCAGCCAAAGCGGAGCGTTTCCCACTACGGCAGAGCAACAAGATGGTTTGGTCTTTTCCGACTTTGCTATCGAGTTCTTTGACAAAGCGGGGATTACGATTAAATGACGTGCCTGTTGCCCATGCGACATGAAGACTTTCAGGAACATAACCGACGAACTTACGCTCTTCGGCCGTGCGTACATCGACTAAAACGGCATGGCCGTTTTGAACCAGAAACCATGCTTCAGCAGGGGGAATACTCCCTGTAAAATCGAGTTCATTTTCTTCCGCATATTGTTGCGCACGCTGCAAGATGTCTTGTGGATCTGTCGAAAAACCGTGAGAACTGGCGGAAGATTCTACTGTTTGAGTAGAATCAAATTGAGCATTCATTTTTATAACCTTTATATTCATCAGCGGGATGATGTTTTTATCTTAGGCATGTTTTTATATTCAGGAAAATAATCAAAATTTATTTATATATCTACTTTTGATCAATAATCAGTTTTTTATACGGATTATTAATATGATTTTTATTACATATCTATGTTGAAATTATTGTTATGAGTTTTAATGCTGATGTTATTAAAAATAAATATTTTACTTTTCA